>JAVFAQ010000020.1:0-16660 GCA_034002325.1 Flavobacteriales bacterium
CGCGGCAGGGGCCTTGCTTTTTGGCGCCGGTGCGATGCGGCGGGGTGCGGTAAAGAACGGACGTGGGGGCGCATGTGCCCGCACCGGACCGGCGGCCCGGACGTGCCGGCAGCGCGAAGGGGCGGGGAAAGCGATCGGTGCCGGCCGGCCGCGGTCACCGTGGTGCGACCGGCGATGTCCCTGAAGCCCGTGTCCGAAGGCGGGTCCCGTGTACAGCGCCACCATGCCCCGCGCGCCATCACGGACCCGTCCTGTCGTACGGTCCCGACGCCGGGCGGTGGGGGTATGCCCCGCCCAGGGTGCACGGTGGCCGGCCCGGGGGTGATGATCGCCGGCCGGCCACGGATCAGAACACGATCTTCTGCCGACGGATCCGGGCGCGGTACTTCTTCGAGCCGCTGCGGTACTTGTACAGCTTGTAATGCACGTGCACCTTCAGGAAGAGGTAGGCGTCCAGGTCGTCGGGGTCGCCGCGCTGCTGCCCGGCCGCAGTGGGGTCGATCTCTTCGGCGTAGAGGTGGGTGAGGATGCCCAGGTTGGGGTCCGCCAGGTAGGCGGCCATGTCGCCGCCGGCCTCGCGGATGGCGGCGTTGTCATAGTAGTAGCCGCTCACATCGTCGATGTAGTCGGTGAAGGTCTTGGTGTACTGCAGCTCGATGCCGCCGCTGATGTGCTTGTTGAAGGCCTTGCGGATGCCCAGCCCCATGGGGATGCACAGGCCGATGTTGCTGTACTCCTCGGGCCCGCCGGGCAGCCCTTGGCCCTCGGTGCGCAACGGGCGCAGCGGCACCCACACGTTGTTGAAGTTGGCCTTCGGCTCGAAGTGGAAGCCGCCGATGCCGCCGAAGAAGTACAGGCCCACGCGCGATGCCTTGGTGCCCTTCACCCCGCGCAGGTCGTAGATGTGGCCCAGCTCTTCGCGGTACAGGTGCAGCTCATAGAGCAGGGCCAGCTCCAGCACATCGGACTTGAAGTGCAGGTTGCGGTTATGGCGGAAGGCCTCCTGGGTGAGGTTGTCGTTGCCGGCCAGGATGCCGTAGTTGAAGTTCACCCGCACGGATTGCTTGCGGGCCAGGTAGTAGCGGTAACTGAAGTTGACCGCCGGGCGGGTCTGGCTGAACTCCAAGTCCCACACGAAGGGCGAACCCTCGCGGTCGCGGCCGCCCAGCTCACCGAGGAAGTTCGATGCGCCCAGCCCCAAGGTCAGCTCCTGCCGGTGCGTTTTCCAATAGCTCGATTGCTTGAAGTATTGCCCCTGCATCGGCAACGGACCCAGCACCAGGACGAGGAGCGCGAACGTCGCGTGGCGAAGGTGTGAGCAGGGCATGGTCCGGCAGGGTCGCTCCAAATATAGACGGTTTGCCCGGCCCGGGAAGCCTGCCGCATGCGCGGGCCCATCCGCTCAGTGCGCCCGTCCCGCCGCCCACCAGAGCACCACGCCGGCGCACACCGCCACGTTGAGCGAGTGCTTGCTGCCGTGCTGGGGCACGGTGATGCACCCGTCGCAGGCGGCGATCAACGCATCGCCCACACCGTGCAGCTCGTTGCCCAGCACCAGCGCGATCGGCCCTTCGGTGCCCAGGGGCGCCCGGTGGAACGGCACGGCCTTCACCGTCTGCTCCACGCACCACACACGGAAGCCCTCGCGTTGCAAGGCTCGCACCGCCGCCAGGGCATCGGTGGCGTGCGTCCAGGGCACCGACAGCGTGGCGCCCAGGGCGGTCTTCTCGATCTCCCGGTGCGGCGGCACGGGCGTGAGGCCGCAGAGCACCAGGGCCTCGATCCCGAAGGCATCGGCCGTGCGGAAGATCGACCCCACGTTGTGCCGGCTGCGCACATCGTCCAGTACCACCCGCACCGGGCGGCGCACCAGTTCCCGGTAGCGCTCGGGCGCCACGCGGCCCATCTCCCAGGGGGCCAATTTGCGGTCGTCGGCGGGCATGATCGTGGGGAAAATGTGGATCGGCCGGTGGGTAGGGGCCGCTTGGCGGGCCGTACCTTTCCCGGCTGCGAAAGTAGGCGTGGCCCAGCGAGACGATGGCGAAGAAGGAAGCGGGGGAGACCCCATTGATGCAGCAGTACAACGGCATGAAGGCCCGGTACCCCGATGCCGTGCTGCTGTTCCGGGTGGGTGATTTCTACGAGACCTTCGGCCGCGACGCGATCACCGCCAGCAAGGTGCTGGGCATCACCCTCACCCGCCGCAACAACGGGGGCAGCGACGTGGAGCTGGCCGGCTTCCCCCACCATGCCCTGGACAATTACCTGCCCAAGTTGGTGCGGGCCGGCCACCGGGTGGCGGTGTGCGACCAGCTCGAAGACCCCAAGCAGGCCAAGACCATCGTGGAGCGTGGCGTCACCGAAGTGGTCACCCCCGGGGTGGCCTTCAGCGACCAAGTGGTGGACCACCGCAACAACCATTGGCTGGCGGCCGTCACCGGTGCGAAGGACCGCTACGGCGTGGCATTCCTGGACCTCACCACCGGCGAGTTCGTCGTGGCCGAGGAAGACCCCGCGCAAGCGTTGAAGCTGCTCGATGGCCACGCGCCCAAGGAGGTGCTGCTGCCCAAGGGCGGCCGCGATCCCTTCCTGGCCGGGCTGGCGGATCGGCCCACGGCCTACCACCTGGACGATTGGGCCTTCACCGACGACATGGCCCGCGAACGCCTGCTGCGGCAGTTCGGCACCGCGTCCATGAAAGGCTTCGGCATCGATGGCCTGGTCCACGGGCAGCGGGCCGCCGGCGCCATCCTGCACTACCTGGGCGAGACCCGGCACGACCGCCTGGCCCACGTACGCGGCATCGCCTTGGTGCGCCCGGCCGACCACTTGGGGCTGGACCGCTCCACCGTGCGCAACCTGGAGCTGATCGACCCGGTGAACGAAGGCGCGCGCACCCTGCTCCAGGCCATGGACCGCTGCGTGTCGCCCATGGGCTCGCGCCTGCTGCGGCGGTGGCTGCTCTTCCCGCTGCTGGACCGCGCGGCGATCGAGGCCCGGCTGGACCGTGCCCAGGCGCTGATGGCCGATGAGACACTGAACGAGGACCTGGGACCGCTGCTGGACCGCATCGGCGACCTGGAACGCCTGGCAGGCAAGGCCGCCGCCGCACGCATCGCCCCGCGCGAACTGCTCCACGTGCGCGAGGCCCTGCTGGCCGCCGACCAGGTGCGCGATCGGCTGCGTGCCCACGGCGGCGTGCCGGCCGCCATGGCCGGCGAGCTGGTGCCGCCCATGGACCTGGCCCGGCGCATCGGCGATACCATCGAACCCGCCACCCCCGCCACCCTGCAGAAGGGCGGGGTGGTGCGCGCCGGGGTGGACGCGGAGCTGGACGAGCTGCGCCACGTGGCCACCCACGCCAAGGACCTGCTGCTGCAGGTGCAGCAACGCGAGAGCGAGCGCACCGCCATCCCCTCGTTGAAGGTGGGCTTCAACAACGTCTTCGGCTATTACCTGGAGGTGCGCCACGCCCACCGCGACAAGGTCCCGCCCGAGTGGGTGCGCAAACAGACCCTGGTGAACGCCGAGCGCTACATCACCGATGAGCTGAAGACGCTGGAGGAGCAGATCATGGGGGCCGAGGAACGCATCCTGGAGCTGGAGCACGCGCGCTTCCAGGACCTGGTGGCCGCGGTGACCGCCGCGATCGCCCCGGTGCAGGCCACCGCCGCGGCCATCGCCACGCTCGACGTGCTGCGCTCCTTCGCCCTACAGGCCAAGGCCCACGGGTATTGCCGGCCGCAGTTCACGGACGGGCCCGTGCTCGACGTGCAGGAGGGGCGCCACCCGGTGATCGAACAGCAGCTGCCGCCCGGCGAGCCGTACGTGGCCAACGACGTGCTGCTCGATCCCGCCGACCGCCAGATCGTGGTGATCACCGGCCCGAACATGAGCGGGAAATCGGCCCTGCTGCGGCAGACCGCCCTGATCGTGATCATGGCCCAAGTGGGCAGTCTGGTGCCCGCGCGCGCCGTGCGCATGGGCATCGTGGACCGCGTGTTCACGCGCGTGGGGGCCTCGGACAACCTCACCACGGGGGAGAGCACCTTCATGGTGGAGATGAACGAGACGGCCAGCATCCTCAACAACCTCAGCGCGCGCAGCCTGGTGGTGCTCGATGAGATCGGCCGGGGCACCAGCACCTACGACGGCATCTCCATCGCCTGGGCCATCGCGGAGTACCTGCACGAGCATTCCACGCGGGCCAAGACGCTCTTCGCCACGCACTACCACGAGCTCAACGAGATGGCCGCCACCTTCCCGCGCATCCACAACGCCAACGTGGCGGTGCGCGAGGTCGATGGCAAGGTGCTCTTCCTGCGCAAATTGGTGCCCGGGGGCAGCGACCGCAGCTTCGGCATCCACGTGGCCCGCATGGCCGGCATGCCCGGGCAGGTGGTGGCCCGCGCCCGCAAGGTGCTGGCCCACCTGGAGCGCAGCCACTGCGGCGACCTGGGCGAGACCGGCACCGAAGGACCCGCCCAGGTGGCCCGGGGTGACACCGCCGGGCTGGGCCGCGAGATGCAGCTGAGCATCTTCCAACTGGACGACCCCGTGCTGGAAGGCATCCGCGATGAGATCGAGGCATTGGACATCGACACCCTCACCCCGGTGGAGGCCCTGCTGAAGCTGCACGGCATCAAGCGCATGGTGGGCGCCCGCGCCCGTCCGCTGCGCCCGGCCTAACACCACGTGGCGGATTTGGAGGATGGGAATACCACCGTATATTTGCGGCCCCTCCGGCCACGGAGGGCGTATTGCGAGAGTAGCTCAGTTGGTAGAGCACGACCTTGCCAAGGTCGGGGTCGCGGGTTCGAGTCCCGTTTCTCGCTCAGTGGACGCCTCCCCCCCGGAGGCGTTCCTATTTTGGGCCCATCGGCCCGCATGGCCCGATCGCCCGGGTGGTGAAATGGTAGACACGAGGGACTTAAAATCCCTTGGTCCGGAAGGGCCGTGCGGGTTCGAGTCCCGCCCCGGGCACCCGCACAGCAGGTGAAGCCGCCGCACCCCATACCGCCCCCCGGCGGCCGCACCCGCCTGGCGCCCACCCCCAGCGGCTTCCTGCACGCGGGCAACGCCGTCAACCTGATCATCGCCCATACGCTGGCCCGCGCCGCCTGTGCCCACCTGCGCCTGCGGATCGACGACCTCGATGCCGAGCGCGTGCGGCCGGTGTACGTGGCGGACGTGTTCCGATCGCTCCGGTGGCTGGGCATCACGTGGGATGATGGCCCCACCACACCGGAAGAGCACACGGCCAACTTCTCCCAGCACCTACGGCTGTCCCGCTACCATGGGCTCATCGCGCGGCTGCGCGCCTGCCTGTCCGGTAGGCAGGCCGGCGGCCACCTCTACGCTTGCACCTGCTCGCGCAGCCGCCTGGCCCGTGCGGCCTGCACCTGCCGCACCGCCGGGCACCCGTTCGATGCGCCCGATACCGCCTGGCGCCTGCATGTGCCGCCGGGCACCATCATCCATGTGCCGGTGCTGGCCGGTGCCCCCGTGACGGTGGACCTGGCGGAAGCGATGGGCGATCCCGTGCTGCGCCAGCGCAACGGGCGGCCCGCCTACCAGATCGCCTCGCTGGCCGATGACCTGGACCACGGCACCACCTTCATCGTGCGCGGCGCCGACCTGCTGGCCTCCACCGCCTGCCAACTGCATCTGGCGCAGCTCCTGGGCGAGGAAGCGTTCCTGCACGTGGCATTCCTCCACCACCCGTTGGAGCGGGCGGCCGATGGGACCAAGCTCGCGAAGTCCGCCGGCAGCACATCCCTCCATGCCATGCGTGCGGCCGGCCATGGCCCCGAAGCGCTGTGGGCCCGTGCGGAGGCCGTTCTACAGGACCTGCTGGCCGGCTGATCACCGGCCCGGCCCATCGCAGGGTTCCCATCGGTCCCGCCTCACCACCCGCTCCGCACGATCATCATCAGGGTGAGCAGCGCGGCGGCCATGCCCAGGACCAGGGCCGTCAGCGCGAAGCCCTTGCCCCGCTGCTCCAGCGCACGGATGCGGCGCAGCGCGATGGCCGCCAGCACGATCCCGGCGGCCACGACCAAGGCCACCAGCAGGGCGCTGTTGCCCACGAAGGCCGCCACGATCCCGCCCGCCACCAAGGCCAGCGCGGCGATGCCCAGCTTGTTCACCGGCCCGCGTGGCCGATCGCCGGCATGGTCGTCGACCTCTTGGGGCGGTGCGGTGGTGGGGGCGTAGGCATGCGTCGGGCGGACGGCGGGTGCGGCCGCCCCCTGTGGCGCGCTCCACGTTGCCGGTGGAACAGCGTGCGCCTCGGCCACGGCCTCCGCAGGTAGTGCGATGATCACGGGAAGGGGCGGCTTCGTGGCGGATGCCGGGCGTGGTGCAGCGCGATGCGTGCCGTGCGGGGCCTGCGGCGCGGTGGCACGGCCCAGGTCCACATGCCAGCCGGGCCGGTGTACGCGCTTCAGGAAACGCCCCTCGGCCACCCGCCGATCGGAGGCGCAGCCCACGGCCAGCCAAACGATGGGCAACAGCAGGGGCATAAGGTGCGGACGCATCGCGGGCGGGTCCACAATGGTACGCCACGACGGCCACCTCGGGCATGTTCTGAGACCCCGGCAGCTGGTGCGGCCGTGGGCTGCGCCATCGATCGGCGGGCGGTGATCCGGTGGACCGGTGTCACTCGCGCACGAACACCGCGCGGGCCGCACCATGTGCCTGCCGCACCACGATCACGTAGGTGCCCGGTGCGAACGCGGCGACGGGAACGTTCCACGGACCCGTGCCCGCAACGGTCGCCGTATGGACGGTGCGGCCCAGGGCGTCCACCACGTGGAGCTCGGCGGGCGTGCGGCCCGCGCCATCGCCTTGCACCCGCAGCACGTCGCGCGCAGGGTTCGGCCAGGCCCGCAGCGCGGAAGGGGTTCCGGCCGGTGCGGTGATGCCCACCGAGGTGCCCCAGCGTGCGTGCCACTCCTGGTAGTACTGGTCGGCGATGGCGGCGCTGTGCATGATCAGCGTGTTCTCGTCGTTCAGGTTGTCCGCGTTGTAGCTCCAATTGTGCGAGCCGGTGATCACCACGGGGGCGGAAGTGGGATGGGCACGGTCCACGATGGCGTACTTGTGGTGCAGGTACGCCGGCATCTGGTCCGCGGCCACGATCACCCCGCCGTCCTGCAAGTGGTCGAAGAGCCCGGTGCTCATATCGTCGCCCTCGATGATGCCGCGCACCATGGCGCCAGCGTCCTGCGCATCGATCAGCGCATCGGCCAGGTCGTAATGGGTGAACGCGAACAGCGCGAACTCCACGCTGTGGTCGGCTGTGCCCAGGGCCTGGGCGATGCGCTGGGCCGTGCCGTCGCTGGGGGAGAACCAGGCCTCCACCAGGTCGCCGCCCACGTTGTACAGGTGCGGCGTGTCGTCCGTCTTGGCCGGGCCGAAGCGGCTTTGCACGGGATCGGGCAGCGGGCCGTCGCCGCCCCACATCTCATTGAACTCGGCCCGGTAGCCGCGGGCCAGCGCCTGGTCATGCACGATCACCAGGTTGTTGGCATCGCTGAAGAAGCTGCCGGGCGTCATGTTCTTGCTCCCGGTGATGGTGCGGGCCAGCGCGGCGGCCTCGGCGTCGATCACGATGAACTTGTTGTGCATGCCGCTGCCCTGGCCGTCGGTGCGGTACAGCACGGGTATGTCGGGGTGCAGGTCGTCGAGCGCGCTGTTGCCGGTGCCGCCTTCGGCGATCACGCGCACCTGCACGCCCCGGTCACGGGCGGCGTTGAGCGATACGGCGATGCCCGCGAAGGTGGTGTTGTACACGGCGTAGTCCACGGTATGCGCCGCCGCATCGATGTGGGCGCGCACCGTGTCATCGAAGGCGTTGGGCAGTACGTCGGCCATCACGGTGAGGGCCACGTCGTGGTCCACGCTCTTGTTGAAGTAGGCGCGCACGTGGCCGGGGACCGCCGATGCCGTGCTGTACAGGCCCAGCGGCGCCCAGGCGGTGTCGCCGTCGGCCACGGAGAAGGCGCGGGCGTAATGGAAGCTGGCGGGCGGCAGGCCGGTGAGGGCCACGTCATGGGCGGTGGTGGTGCCGGCGGCCGCGGCGAACTGGCCCAGGGCCGGCGTGGGGCCGAACGCCACCTGCGAGGTCCCGCCGATGTTGGTGGTCCATTGCAGGGTGAAGCCGTCGGGCACGATGGTGTGCTGCTGCGCCGGACCGATGATGGCGATGCCGGTGGCGGGCATGAGGTCGGCGGCGTCGCGCGGCAGCAGCTGGTAGCCGCCCACCGGCGGCACGGAAGTGCTGTATTGCGATACGATCCCGACCAGGTCCACCGGGCCGGAGGGCACGGCGGTGCCCACCAGCGGATGCCCGCTGCGCAGGTAGATCACCCCCGATTGGCCGTTGCCCGTGAACGGCGTGGTGCCCGCGGTGAAGTCGCCCGTGGCCATGAACGTGCATGAAGTCATGCGCACCAGTTCGCTCTCGTTGGCCTCGCCCATCTGCTGCGGTGCGATCACCGCCGGCACGGGCAGCGGCTCGCCCGTGGCATGCACGTTCCAGGCGGTGATCGGGTCCAGCTCCAGCAGCCCGTTGAAGAGCTTGAGCACGCCCGTGGCGGTGACGTCGGCCCCGCGCGGTGGCGCGAAGCCGCCCTGGGAGCCGGCGCCGGGGAACAGGGCGATGCCGCCGGTGGCGTCCTGCACGTACCGGATGCCGCCCAGCTCGCCGCCGTTGGTGACGATGCCCCGCACGGTGACGGTGGTGCCCGTCGGCAGCAGGCGCGCGTCGGCGATGGGGGTCTGGGCGGTGGCCACGAAGGAGCAGAGCAGGGCGGAGAGGGCGAGCGGGCGCATGGCGCAAAGGAACGACGGGCGGGCGGTGCGATCGGCACGGCAATGGCATGAGGGCGCGGGCTTCACATCGGCTTCACCCCCGCGCCCGGGGTACGGCCTAATTTCGCCGACCTTCACCCCGGACCATACCATGTTGCCGCGCCCCGTCCTCTTCGCCCTGGTCATCGCCATCGCCCCCGTGCTCCGCGCACAGGAGGGCGGTACATCATACGTGCCGGCCCTGGTGGGCTTCTTCAACGTGGAGAACCTGTTCGACACGATCGATTCACCGGACACCGACGACGTGGAGTTCCTGCCGGGCAGCGCCAAGCAGTGGGGCACCGAGCGGTATCTGCGCAAGGTGGACAAGATGGCCGGGGTGATCGCTGAAGTGGGCCGCGACATCCATCCGCAGGGGCTGGCGATCGTGGGCCTGTGCGAAGTGGAGAACCGCGCCGTGGTGGAGGACCTGGTGGCCGCCGCCCCGATCCGCGACCGCGGCTACAAGGTGGTGCATGAGGAGTCGCCGGACCGGCGCGGGGTGGACGTGGCGCTGATCTACGACCCGGCGATGTTCCGCGTGTACGCCCACCGCGCCTACCGCCTGCGCATGCCCGACCCGGCGTTCCGCACGCGCGACCAGCTGCTGGTGAGCGGCGTGCTGGACGGCGACACCACGCACGTGATCGTGAACCACTGGCCCTCGCGGCGCGGCGGCGAGAAGCGCTCCGCACCGCACCGCCGCGCGGCCGCCGAGCTGGGCCGCCACATCATCGATTCCCTGCTGGCGCGCAATGCCGATGCCCGCGTCCTGTACATGGGCGACCTGAACGACGATCCCGTTGACGCCAGCGTGCAGCGGCACCTGCGCGCCACCGGCGATGCGGGCGCGGTGCAGGGCGGCACGCTGTTCAACCCCATGTACGAGCTGCACCGCAAGGGCATCGGCTCATTGGCCTGGCGCGATTCGTGGAACCTGTTCGACCAGGTCCTGGTGTCGCCCGGCCTGTACCACGGCCGCGGGGGGCGTTACAAGTTCTACGGGGCCCGTGTCCACAACGCGCCGCACCTGCGCCAGAAGGAGGGCAACTTCGCCGGCTACCCGGCCCGCACCTTCGTGGGCGACACGTACCAGGACGGGTACAGCGACCACTTCCCGGTGTACGTGATCCTGGTGCGCGAGGCGGATTGACGCCGGCCGGCGGGCCGCAAAAGGAACGCCCGCACGGCGCTGGCCATGCGGGCGTCCAAGGCGCGGTGCGCGTGCTACTTCCCGGTGATGCGCAGGGCGATGCGGCGGTTCCGGGCGCGCCCCTCCTCGGTGGCGTTGTCCGCCACGGGGTGCTGCTCGCCGTAGCCCTCGGCCTCCACGCGATCGGCCTCCACGCCCAGCTTCACCAAATTGTCCATCACGTTGGTGGCCCGTTGCTGGGAGAGCCGCATGTTGTCCTGGGCGTCGCCGGTGTTGTCCGTGTACCCGCCCACCTTCACCGTGGCGGTGGGGTAGGCCTTCAGGATCTGCGCGATGTTCCGCAGCTGCTCCGAGCTGGCGTCCATGTCCAGCTCGGCGCTGCCGGTGGCGAAGGTGAGGCGGTCGAACTCGAACCAGGTGTCGGGTGACGCGGGGCGGCCGCTGCGCAGGTGGCCGATGAGCTGCCGCTCGATCCCGGTGGGGTTGCCGGTGATGGTGGAGCCGTCGCCCAGGCGATGGGTGAACTGGCGGGTCCGCTGGTCGCGGGCGCTGGACAGGCGGGTGGCGTTGCGATCGCGGGCCATGGCCGCCCGGCGCTCGGCGCGCTCCTCGGTGAGGGTCCGCTCGGCGGGGGCGGCCGGTGCCTGGCCGTGGCCGTCGTTGATGCTGATGTGCGGGGCGATGATCAGCGCCACGATGCTGGTGAGCTTGATCAGGATGTTCATGCTCGGGCCGCTGGTGTCCTTGAAGGGGTCGCCCACGGTGTCGCCCGTCACGGCCGCCTTGTGGGGTTCGCTGCCCTTCTTGTGCTCCACGCCGTCGATGGTCACGCCCTTCTCGAAGCTCTTCTTGGCGTTGTCCCAGGCCCCGCCGGCGTTGTTCTGGAAGATGCCCATGAGCACGCCGCTCACGGTGATGCCGGCCAGCAGGCCGCCCAGAGGCTCGGGGCCGAACGCGAAGCCCACGATGATGGGGCTGAGCAGGGCCAGGGCGCCGGGCAGGATCATCTCGCGGATCGAGGCCTTGGTGCTGATGTCCACGCACTTCTCGTACTCGGGCTTGGCGGTGCCCTCCATGATGCCGGGGATCTCGCGGAACTGGCGGCGCACTTCCTTGACCATTTCCATGGCGGCCTTGCCCACGGCGCTGATGGCCATGGAGCTGAACAGGAAGGGGATCATGCCGCCCACGAAGAGCATGGCCAGCACGGGCGCCTGGTAGATGTCGATCTTGCTGATGCCCGCCAGGCCCACGTACGCGGCGAACAGCGCCAGGGCGGTGAGCGCGGCGCTGGCGATGGCGAAGCCCTTGCCGGTGGCGGCGGTGGTGTTGCCCGTGGCGTCTAGGATGTCGGTGCGCTCACGCACTTCCTTGGGCAGGCCGCTCATCTCGGCGATGCCGCCGGCGTTGTCGGCGATGGGGCCGAAGGCGTCGATGGCGAGCTGCATGGCGGTGGTGGCCATCATGCCGGCGGCCGCGATGGCCACACCGTAGAGGCCCACCAGCTCGAACGCGCCGTAGATGCCGGCGGCCAGCACCAGGATCGGCAGGAAAGTGCTCTCCATGCCCACGGCCAGGCCGCCGATCACGTTGGTGGCGTGGCCCGTGCCGCTCTTCTGCACGATGCTGTCCACCGGTTTGCGGCCTATCGCCGTGTAGTACTCGGTGATGTAGCTCATCAGGAAGCCCACCACCAGGCCCAGCACGATGGCGTAGAAGATGTTGATGCTCGCGTACACTTTGCCGTCGCGCAGGAAGGTGACCTGCTCGGGGAACATCCAGCCGATGACGAAGAAGCTGGCGATGGCCGTGAGGATGATGCTGCCGATGTTGCCCTTGTTCAGGGCGGCCATCACGCTGTCGGTGTCCTTGCTGATGCGCACGGCCCAGGTGCCGATGATGCTGAACACCACGCCCAGCCCGGCGATGAGCATGGGCAGCAGGATGGGGGCCATGCCGCCGAAGCTGTCCTGGCTCACCACTTCGCGGCCCAGCACCATGGTGGCCAGGATGGTGGCCACGTAGCTGCCGAAGAGGTCGGCGCCCATGCCGGCCACGTCGCCCACGTTGTCGCCCACGTTGTCGGCGATGGTGGCGGGGTTGCGCACGTCGTCCTCGGGGATGCCGGCCTCCACCTTGCCCACCAGGTCGGCGCCCACGTCGGCGGCCTTGGTGTAGATGCCTCCGCCCACGCGGGCGAACAGGGCGATGGATTCGGCGCCGAGGCTGAAGCCGGCGAGCACTTCCAGGGCCTTCATCATCTCATCGCCGTTGGGGCTGGCGCCGTTGACGTAGGCCCGGTAGAACCAGATGAAGAGCAGGCTCAGGCCCAGCACGGCGAGGCCGGCCACGCCCAGGCCCATCACCGTGCCGCCGTTGAAGCTCACGCGCAGGCCCCGGGCCAGGCTGGTGCGGGCGGCCTGCGTGGTGCGCACGTTGGCCTTGGTGGCGATGCTCATGCCGATCCAACCGGCGAAGGCGCTGAAGAAGGCCCCGATCAGGAAGGCCACGGCGATCACCCAGCTGCTGTGGGGCACCAAGGTGCCGCTCCAGGCCAGCAGGCCGGCGGCCACCACGGCGAAGATGCCCAGCACCTTCCACTCGGCCCGCAGGAAGGCGCTGGCGCCGCGGGCGATGTACCCGGCCAGTTCCTGCATGTTGGCATCGCCGGCGTCCTGCTTGTTCACCCAGGCCGCCTTGGCGATCATCACGATCAGTCCCAGTACGCCCAGCACCGGGATGTAGTACATCAGATCGCTTCCCATGTGTGTCTTATCGTAAGGTTATGTTCTTGTTGTTCAGGGCCTTCAAGCCGAAAGTGCGGCGAAGGGGGCCGCGAAAATAGGCAACACGGGGCAACAGCGGTCGGCGGGGTGGGCGGGAGGCGGGGAGCGGTCGGTCGTTCATTGTCGGTCCGGGTCCTGCCCGGACCACCGGCCCGCCCCCTACTTCACCACGTACATCACCTCCTTCACGGCCTTCACCGTGCGCTCCACGCTGGGCAGGGAGGCGTCGATGAGGTTGGGGGCGAAGGGCAGGGGCGTGTCGGCCTGGTTCACGCGCACCACCGGCGCATCGAGGTGGTCGAAGGCGTCCTTCTGCACGCGGTAGGCCACTTCGCTGGCGATGCTGGCGAACGGCCAGTTCTCGTCCACCACCACCAAACGGTTGGTCTTCTTCACGCTCTTGATGATCGTGGCGTTGTCCAGCGGGCGGATGGTGCGCAGGTCGATCACCTCGGCGCTGATGCCCTCCTTGGCGAGTTCTTCCGCCGCGCCCAGGGCCACCTTCATCATCTTGTTGAAGGAGACGATCGTCACGTCGGTGCCTTCGCGCTTCACGTCGGCCACGCCGATCGGCAGCAGGTACTCGCCATCGGGCACCTCGCCCTTGTCGCCGTACATGCGTTCGCTCTCCATGAAGAGCACGGGGTCGTTGTCGCGGATGGCGGCCTTCAGCAGGCCCTTCGCGTCGTAGGGCGTGCTGGGGCTGATCACCTTCAGGCCGGGCACGTTGGCGTACATGGCCTCGAAGCTCTGGCTGTGGGTGGCGGCGAGCTGGCCGGCGCTGCCGTTGCCGCCGCGGAACACGATGGGCACGTGGAACTGGCCCCCGCTCATCTGCATCATCTTGGCCGCGTGGTTGATGATCTGGTCGGCGGCGAGGATGGCGAAGTTCCAGGTCATGAACTCCACGATGGGGCGCAGGCCGTTCATGGCGGCGCCCACGCCGATGGCGGTGAAGCCCAGCTCGGCGATCGGGGTGTCGATCACGCGCTTCTCGCCGAACTCCGCCAGCATGCCCTTGCTCACCTTGTAGGCGCCGTCGTACTCGGCCACCTCCTCGCCCATGAGGAAGATGTTGGGGTCGCGGCGCATTTCTTCGCTCATGGCCTCGTTCAGGGCCTCACGCATCTGGATCGTACGCATGGTGGTGCAGGTAAGGAGCGCGAAGGTAGGGGGAAGCAGGGGGCTGCAAGAGTGGGAGAGGGGGCCGCCCCGTTCCTTCGCACCCGCCCGCACCCTGCCCACCTCACGGCACCTGCTCCACCCGTGTGTTGGTGGGCACCGTGCCGCCGATGTTCTGCAGGATCGGGTCGCGGTCGTTGGCGGCGCCGGTGTAGCGCACGTTGCCGTCCAGGTCCACATCGGCGCCGACGTAGCCGCTGACGGTGTTGGTGGGCACCGCGCCCCCGATCAGCTGCAGGATGATGTCGCGGTCGTTGGCGGCGCCGGTGTATCGCAGGGTGCCGTCGAAGTTCACGTCGCCCGCCCACAGCACGCGGCGGATGCCCACCGTCTTCATGGCGTTGACGCCCCACGTGGGCAGCAGGCCGGGCAGGGTGAAGTCCACGCCGGCCACCTCGGGTGAAAGCGCGATCGCGTCGAGGCTCATGGTGCCGAGGTGGTTGCGGTGGCGCACCGCCACGTGGTAGTTGCCGGGGGCCACGTTGTTGAAGCGCACCGGCGAAATGCCGTCCACCTCCACCACATCGCCATCGCGTTGCAGCAGGGCGGCACGTGCGGCCACCACGATGGCGGGGGCGGAATCATCGCGCAGTTCCAGCAGCACCCAGTCCACGATGGCATTGCTGCCGGTAACGGCCATCACGGCGGACGTGGTGCTTTCGCCGCCGGCCTCACCGGCGAAGGTGTAGCCCAGCGCGGTATAGGGTTCCGTCAGCGGCAGCAGGCCCTGCGCCCGCAGATCGTCGCTCATCGGCAATGAGACATCTTGCACGTAGGGGCCTTCCAAGTAGGCGCGCACGTTGGCCCGTACCGACAACGGCAGGAAGCCCGCTGTTGCCTGGCCGCGCCCCTGGCCACCGCGATAGGCCACCAATTGGCCGGCCGTGGCGAAGCGTACCGCGTTCTCGCCGCGCCCGTGGCCACCGTGATAGGCCACCAATTGGCCGGTGGTGGCGAAGCGTACCGCGCTCTCGCCGCGCCCCTGGCCACCGCGATAGGCCACCAATTGGCCGGTGGTGGCGAAGCGTACCGCGTTCTCGCCGCGCCCCTGGCCACCGCGATAGGCCACCAGCTGGCCGGGGATGGCGAGGCGCGCCGTGGCCTGTCCCCGTCCCGGGCCGCCGTTGTATTGCGCGCCGACCTGCCCGAACGGGCAAGCCAGCGCGGGGACGAGCAGCAAGGCGGCCAGAAGGACCCGTGGAACGCGCCGCCGGGGTCGATGGTGGTCCATGCGCGTGGTGTGGTTGCCGGGCATGTGACTTAGGGTGCCCTGCGGACGCCGCGTCCGCCGCCCGCCCAATGGTATTCGCCGATCCCGGGATCGTGTGATGCACCTCGGCGGGATGCCACCCCGGAATACCACAGGTTGTCCCCGAAAAGGTCGGAACCGATGCGGGCACCCCGAAAGCCGTAGAGGTGGCTGCCGTCCGCAGGCCATGTAGCGGCGTTCGGTTCCCCGTCGACGCTCAGCATGCCGTCGCCATGGGTGCCGGTGAACGGGCTGAGGGCCGATGCTTCGTCATTCACCGGGATGGACCATTCAGCCACATTGTCACTGAGGTTCAGCGCGCCGTAGTAGCCGGCACCGGCTTGCGCACGGGTGGTGGCCCCCGCGGCGAAGGCGCCCACCCGCATGACGGG
Source organism: Flavobacteriales bacterium (assembly GCA_034002325.1). Lineage (GTDB taxonomy): Bacteria > Bacteroidota > Bacteroidia > Flavobacteriales_F > PHOS-HE28 > PHOS-HE28. The sequence goes on from JAVFAQ010000020.1 coordinate 15,619, forward strand.
TTGGCTCGCATTGCTCCCGGTGGTGCTGCTCGCTTCGTTGATGGTGCCGCTACCGGTCATGCCGTTGGAAAGGGTGTAGCCCGGGCCGCCCCACGCGTACTGGTCGTTCACCGGGAAGGCCGGTCCCCGGCAGGCCTTTTCGTATTCCAGTTCGGTCATGGGGCGCAGGCCGCACCAATCCAGGTAGGCGGCCAGGTCGGACCAGGTGAGGTGGTTGCAGGCGATCCACTGCCCATCGTTGCTCTCGCCCCCGGTGCCGTTGTTGTTGAGGTCGCAGTAGAAGGAGACCGGGGCGGTGGGGGGCACGGTGGCCGCGCACCGGATACCATTGCGGTTGTTCTGGCCGCTGGTGCCGCTCATCACATAGCGGTTCGTCACGACGCTGACACCCGGCGCCAGGTCGGTACGGGTCCGGGCATTCTGTTGCACGCGCGTCAGGGTGTTCAGGAAGTCCACGTAGTCTTGTTGGGCCACTTCATGCTTCATCATGTAGAACGCCCCGTGACCCTTGGGGAAGGCGGCGGACAAGGTGCCCGGCGGGGGGAAGGTCTCCGATACGCCGGGAATATGGACCGTCCAGAGGGAGCCGGGGGTGTTGGCGACGCTCAAGGCCGCTTCACTGGTGATCTGGAAAGGGGCGTTCGCCGGTCCGTTGGTGAAGTGGTCCACTTCCTGCCCGCTGCTGCCCACATAAAAGCTGCCTTCGGGCACGTACACCATCTCGATGGCGATAACGCTCACCTCCTGGATGTCATCGTAGGTGACGCCGTTGGTGCCATAGTACCAGCGCAGCTGCACGCCGGACGCGGTGAAGGTGCCGCTCCCATCGGCATCGCGGTGGATGAAGACGCCCAGGCCATAGTTGTTGTTGACGTTGAACGGGGCGCCGGGGTTGAGCCGACCGGTGCTGATGGTGGATCCCGCCGGGGCCACGTGGTACACGTCGTTGCTCAAGCGGGCGTGCTCCCACTGCCCGGTGCCGGCGTTGAGGAATTTCACGAAGAGCCATGCCGCGTCCCAGTTGTAGGGGGCCTGGTCGCTC
>JAVFAQ010000021.1:0-16543 GCA_034002325.1 Flavobacteriales bacterium
CGCCCCACCAAGACGATCGACTATGAGCTGGGCTTCCAGCAAGTGCTGAGCAAGACATCTTCGTTGAAGATCTCCGCCTTCTACCGCGAGCTGCGCGACCAGATCCAGATCCGCAACGTGTTCCAGGCCTGGCCGCGCGACTACCGCACCTACGACAACTTCGACTTCGGCACGGTCAAGGGCTTCACCACCACCTACGACCTGCGCCGCACGGGCAACGTGTGGATGCGCCTGGGCTACACCCTGCAGTTCGCCGACGGCACCGGCTCGGGCCCCAACACCGGCCTCTCCCTGATCAACTCCGGGATGCCCAACCTGCGCACGATCGCACCGCTGAGCTTCGACCAGCGCCACCGTTTCCAGCTGACCATGGACTTCCGCTACGGCGGCGGCAAGGACTACAACGGGCCGATGCTCTTCGACACCCCGATCCTGCAGCGCATGGGCCTGAACGTGACCTCGATCCTGGGCAGCGGCACCCCGTACAGCCGCTCGCTCACCGTGGTGAACGAGGGCGCCGGGGCCACCAACTACCAGCTGGACGGCTCGCTCAACGGCGCCCGCCTGCCCTGGCAGTTCACCACCGACATCCAACTGGACCGTGACATCCCGCTGACCTTCGGCGGCGACACCGAAGGGGAGAAGGCCCGCAGCGCCAACCTGAACATCTTCCTGTTGGTGACCAACGTGTTCAACACCCAGAACATCATCGGGGTGTACCGCTACACGGGTTCGCCCGTGAACGACGGCTACCTGGCCCAGCTGACGGACTTCAGCCAGCTGGACCCGACGGCCTACATGGACCTGTACGACCTGCGGATCAACAACCCCTACAACTTCGGCTTGCCCCGGCAGATCCGCTTGGGTGTGCGATTCGACTTCTGATGACAAACAACCGGCTGACAATGAAAGGCAACCAAAGCGCGATCCTGACCAGAACCTTCGCTCTTGGCCTGCTTGCGATCACGGGCTTGCACGCCCAAGCCATCGCCCCGTTGAACGGGGGGAACAAGGCGGGCAACGACGCGGCCACCGCCAAGGCCGCGGGCTGCGCCCCGGCCTCGCGGTTGATCCACCTGGAGTTCAACAACGTGCGGGCGGAGATCGAGAACGGGGGCAACATGTGGCAGCGCCGTGCCGCCGGCCGACCGGGCTATGAAGTGCCCCGCACCGACGATTTCTCCGGCCCCAACGCCATCTTCGCCGGTGGCCTCTGGATGGGCGGCGTCTCGCCGGACAACCAGCTGAAGATCGCCGCGGTGATGTTCCGCCAGGGCGGCCAGAACGACTTCTGGCCCGGCCCGCTGACCACCACCGGCGACGCATCGGTGACCCCCGAAGTGTGCGTGCAGTACGACCGCTTCTGGTACACCCGCCGTGTGTGGGCCGAGACCCACGTGCAGTGGATGAACTGCCAGGAAGACCCCGATTGCGACCTGGACGAGCTCTTCCCCGAAGGCTATTCCATCCCCCAGGCCTTCTATGACTGGCCCGCCATGGGCAACACCAACGCCGGACAGGCCCTGCACCTGGCCCCGTTCATCGACTGGGACGGCGACCTGGAGTACCACCCCGAGCTGGGCGATTACCCCGACTACGGCTTCAACACCACGGTGGACGAGTGCAAGTCCAAGGACCGGGAGACCCCGGTGTCGCTCTTCGGCGACGACAACATCTTCTGGATCTTCAACGACAAGGGGAACAACCACACCGAGACCAACGGGCAGCCCATCGGGCTGGAAGTGCATGCGCAGGCCTTCTCGTTCAACTCGAACGATGAGATCAACAACATGACCTTTTACAACTACGTGGTCATCAACCGAGGTACGCAGACCCTGCTGGACACCTACTTCGGCCATTACGTGGACCCCGACCTGGGCTGCGCCAACGACGACTTCGCCGGCTGCGACGTGCAGCGCGGCCTGGGCTTCGTGTACAATTGGCAGGACGTGGACGCCGACTGCTTGGGCTCGGTGGGCTACGGCGGTCCCAACCCCCCGCCGCCGGCCATCGGGGTGGACTTCTTCGAGGGTCCCTACCAGGACTACGACGGCATCGACAACCCGGGTCCGGACGACGAGCTAAGCTGCCAGGAGTACCAGCAGCAGCACGGCATCCCATACGCGGGCATCGGCATCGGCTACGGCGATGACGTGGTGGACAACGAGCGCTTCGGCATGCGGGCCTACATCTACTTCAACCGCGAGGGCTCCAACCAGAACATCACCGACCCCCAGTCGGCCACCCACTTCTACAACTACCTGCGCAGCATCTGGAAGGACAACCGGCCCCAGAGCTACGGCGGCAACGGGTACAGCACCAGCACCGACGTGGTGCGCGCCTACTACATGTTCCCTTGGAGCTCCGACCCCGTGGGCTGGGGCACCAACTGCGTGCCGCAGGAGGATTGGCGCGAGATCGAGCAGACCACGGACCAGCCCGACCGCCGCTTCGTGCAGAGCGCCGGCCCCTTCACCCTGGAGCCGGGCGCCTACAACAACGTGACCGTGGGCGTGGTGTACGGCCGCGCCACCCAGGGGGGCGCCGTGGCCAGCGTGGAAGTGCTGCGCCGCGCGGACGACAAGGCCCAGGCCCTGTTCGACAACTGCTTCAAGATCCTCGACGGCCCGGACGCACCGGACCTGACCATCAAGGAGTACGACCGCGAGCTGGTGATCTTCCTTGAGAACCCCCCCGGCAGCAACAACGAGGGCGAGAACTACGAGGAGCTGGACCCCACGATCCCGGCCACCCGCTCCGAGCCGGTCATGCAGAACCAGACCTTCATCAACCAGACCACCGGCGACACCATCACCATGCCCGTGCAAGTGGGGGTGCAGACCTTCGACAACGACCGGTTCTACCGCTTCCAAGGGTACAAGGTATACCAGATGCGCGACGCCACGGTGAGCGTGTCGGACATCAACGACGTGAACAGCGCCCGCCTGATCCACCAGATGGACAAGAAGGACGGCGTTGCGCAGATCATCAACTACAATTACGATGACCAGCTGGGTGCCGTGGTGCCCCAGGAAATGGTCAATGGCGCCGACGATGGGATCGACCACGCCATCCGGGTCACCGAGGACGCCTTCGCCCAGGGCGACAAGCGGCTGGTGAACTTCAAGACCTACTACTTCCTGGCCATCGCATACGGCTACAACAACTACCAGGATTTCGGGGCGGACAGCGAGGGGAACTTCTCCGGCCAGGCCTACCCGTACGTGGCCGGCCGGAAAGCCGCCTTCGGGGCCATCCGCTCCTACGCGGGGATCCCGCACAAGCCGGCACCGTCCGTGGGCGGCACCATCCAGAACGCCCAGTTCGGCGATGCCCTGCAGATCACCCGCCACGAGGGTTCGGGCAACGGCGAGCTGCCGCTGATGCTCACCAGGCAGTCCGAGAACGCGATCATGAGCGGCCCGCCCTGGCGCAGCGATGAGCTGCTGTACGAGCGCGGCGCCGGCCCCATCGAGGTGCGCATCGTGGACCCGCTGAACGTGCGCGAAGGGAACTTCGAGGTGTGGCTCAAGGACTCCATCACCCCGGCCACCCTGGACGATGCCTACTGGCAGCTGGTCCACACCAACACGGGCGACACCTTCCCCAGCGACCGCACCATCGACCTGGCCTACGAGCAGCTCTTCCCGCAGTGGGGCTTCTCCGTGCGCATCGGCCAATACGTCTATCCGCAAGGGATCGGGGCGCTGAAGACCACGACCCCCATCGGCAACGGGGCCATCATCTATGACGACCCCTCCAAGGCCTGGCTGGCCGGTGTGCCCGACGGCGAGGGGATCAACCCGCTGAACTGGATCCGTTCCGGCACGGTGAACATCCCCGCCGGCGAGGACGGTGCGGAGTTCACGGACAAAGTGGGCTTCGACGACGACCAGGTGTTCGAGTCCATCCTGGGCGGCACGTGGGCGCCATGGACCCTGGTGGGCGGCGCGCCGTTCCAGCCATCGAACCCCACCGGCCCTTACAACAACTCGCAAAGCGCGTCCACTCTGCTGGCCTCGGCCCTGAGCATGACCCCGAGCATCCAGCTGGTGCTCACCAAGGACAAGTCCAAGTGGTCGCGCAGCGTGGTGTTCGAGAACGAGCATGAGCAGGCGCTGACCCAGGGCAATGCCTACAAGCTGGGCAAGCGCGACGCCCCCAGCGTGGACAAGGAGGGCCGCATGCCGGGCGACCCGGGCTACAACGCGGACGAGGCCACCCTGGGCGGTGCGCAGCCCACGGGAGCGGGCTGGTTCCCCGGGTACGCCATCGACCTGGAGACCGGCGAGCGCCTGAACATCTGCTTCAGCGAGAACAGCTTCTGGGGCGGTGCGATCGGCCAGGACATGGTCTGGAACCCCAGCTCCGACCTGTTCAACGAGATGGGCCAGCCCGTGATGGGCGGCGCCCACTGGATCTACGTCTTCCGCAACGACCGCCGCGTGCGCGGGGGCAACCCGGACCAGTGCGTGCCGTCGTACGACGAGTGCCGGTACATCTATGACAACCTCTCGCCCACGCAACCCACCGGTGCCGGGGTGGCCACCACCCGCCTGTTCCGCGGCCTGGCCTGGGTGGGCAGTGCCCTGGTGGTGCCCGGACGTGAACTGCTCGAGACCGATGCCCGCATCGTGCTCAACGTGGCCAAGCCCTACGAGCGCTACGTGGACTACCCCGGCTCGCTGTACCCGATCGAGCCCGAGCGCAACGACGGCCTGCCGCTGTACTCCTTCAGCACCAGCGGCCTCACCCAGAACAATGTGCATCCGGTGGCCGTGGAGGCGCTGGACATCATCAATATCGTGCCCAACCCCTACTACGCCTTCAGTGGCTATGAGCTCTCTCGCCTGGACAACCGGGTGAAGTTCATCAACCTGCCGCAGACCTGCACGATCTCGATCTACAACACCAGCGGCACCCTGGTGCGGAAGTTCCGCAAGGACAACGACCTCACCTACCTGGATTGGGACCTGAAGAACCTGCACAACGTGCCCATCGCCGGCGGGGTCTATATCTGCCATATCGACGTGCCCGGTGTGGGTGAGAAAGTGCTTAAGTGGTTCGGTGCCTTGCGGCCCATTGACATGCAGAACCTGTGATCCCGAACAGGCGAATAGACCCCTTGTTGAACATGGAGCTGATGCGAGCGACAACACGTGCGATGCTGATGGCCGCCCTGGTGGGCCTGGCCGGTACCCCCGCCTGGGCGGGCAACCCCGATCGGGCCGGCGCGGCCGGTGCCACCCAGCTGCTGATCAATCCCTGGGCCCGTTCATCGGGCTGGGGCCTGGCCAATACCGCCTCGCTCCGGGGCGTGGAGTCCATGTTCGGCAACATCGCCGGGCTGGCCCACGTCCAGCGCACCGAGGTGGCCTTCAGCAACACCCAGTGGCTCTCGGGCTCGGGAACACGCATCAACAGCGTGGGCCTGGGCCAGAAGCTGGGCGCCTCGGGGGTGCTCGGCATATCGGCCATGGTGATGGGCTTCGGTGAACTGGAGGTGACCACCTACGATACGCCCGAAGGCGGCAGGGGCACCTTCAGCCCGTCCTTGGCCAACATCGGCCTGTCCTACGCCAAGAGCTTCTCCAACAGCATCCATGGCGGCATGCTGGTGCGCGTCATCAGCGAATCCATCGCCAACGTGCGCACCAGCGGCATCTGCTTCGATGCCGGCATCCAGTACGTGACCGGGCCGCTGGACAACGTGCACTTCGGCATCGCGCTGAAGAACGTGGGGCCCGCCATGCAGTTCGTGGGCGACGGCCTCTCCGTGCAGGGCTTCCTGGTGCAGGGCAGCGACCAGCTCACCCTGGAGCAGCGCTCCGACCGCTTCGAGATCCCCTCCCTGCTGACCATCGGGTTCGCCTACGATTGGCACGTGGCCGAGATGCACCGCATCACCTTCGCCGGCACCTTCTTGTCCAACTCCTTCACCAAGGACCAGGGCATCATCGGCGTGGAGTACGCCTTCCGCAAGATGTTCCACCTGCGCGGCGGCTTCCTGTACGAGGACGGCATCACCTCGGATGCGGACCGCACCACCGTGTTCACCGGCCCCTCCGCCGGGGTGAGCGTGGACCTGCCCTTCGGCAAGGAGAAGGAGTCCGCCCTGGCCATCGATTACGGCTACCGCAGCACCAACCCGTTCTCGGGCGTGCACAGCATCGGTTTACGGGTCACCCTCTGATCGCATACCTTCAGCACGGAAGAGGGCCCCGACCAAGGGTCCTCTTCCGTGCTGTTGACCATTTGCCGGGCACCCCCGGCCCAACGCCAACGCCAGGCCATGGCGAACCAAGCATGAGCACACCGGCCTACTTCACCGAGGAGGGCCTGCGCAAGCTGCAGGAAGACCTGCACCGTATGCGCACCGTGGAACGGCCCCACCTGAGCCAGCAGATCGCCGACGCCCGCGACAAGGGCGACCTGAGCGAGAACGCCGAGTACCACGCCGCCAAGGAGGAACAAGGGCTGCTCGAGGCCCGCATCGCCAAATTGGAGCAGGTCCTCGCCAATGCCCGCGTGGTGGACGCCACGCAGTTCGACGATAGCCGCGTCTACATCCACTCCCGCGTGCGGGTGAAGAACGCCGACAACGGCACCCAGCGTGAGTTCACCCTGGTGGCCGAGAGCGAGGCCGACCTCAAGGCCGGGAAGATCAGCGTCACCTCGCCCATCGGCAAGGGCCTGCTGGGCCGCGAGAAGGGCGAGGTCGCCGAAGTGGTCACACCCGCCGGCACCATCCGCTTCGAGATCCTCGAGATCGCACGTTGACCATGGCCAGCATCTTCACCCGGATCGTGCGCGGCGAGATACCCTGCCACAAGGTGGGCGAGGACGATCGCTTCCTGGCCTTCCTGGACATCGACCCCGTGCGCCCGGGCCACGCCCTGGTGATCCCCAAGATGGAGGTGGACCGCTTCTTCGACCTGCCCGACGACCTGCTGGCGGCGATCATGCCCTTCGCCCGCGACGTGGCCCGGCGGATCGAGACGGTGGTGCCCTGCGACCGTGTGGGCGTTGCCGTGGTGGGGCTGGAGGTGCCGCACGCCCATGTGCATCTGATCCCCATCAACGGGGTCCACGACATGGACTTCGCCGCGCCCCGCACGAAGATGACGGGTGAAGAGCTGGCGGCCCTCGCCGCTCGCATCCGGGCCGCCTGAGCCGGCCGCAGCCCGTTGCGCGATCACGGCGTGTCGCCTTCGCGCCCGGCCAGCCACGCCGCATGGATGTCCTCCAGCTCGGCGTACCACGGCTCCCCGTACTTGCGCACCAAGGCGTCCTTCACGAAGCGGAACACGGGCACGTCGAGCTTCGCGCCGCACGCGCAGGCCGGCTTGCAGATGGGCCAGCGGTGGTAGTTGAGCCCATCATGGAAGCGCAGTTTCGCCACGCGGATGGGATAGAGGTGGCAGCTGATGGGCTTGCGGAACGGCACGGCACCATCGCGCCAGGCCTTCTCGATGCCGCACAGCGCGATGCCGTTCTCGAACACGGTGAACGCGCACTCGCCGCGGCCTTCCACCAACGTGGTCACCAGGTCGCCGTCCTCGTCCACCTCGCTCACCCCGTCCTTGTCGATGGCGCGCCGGCCCTTCTCCGGGATGTACGGCCGGACCTTGGGCCAGAGCGCCTGCATCAGCTCGGCCTCCTCGGGTTCCAACGGCGCACCGCTGTCGCCCTCCACGCAACAAGCGCCCTTGCAGGCGCTGAGGTCGCATACGAAGCGCTGCTCGAAGATGTCCTCGCTGATGAGCGTGCCCCGGTGTTCGATCATGGTGAGCGGCAAAAGTAGACCTTGCCCGGCGGAGCACCCGGGCCGGCGCCCTGCTACCTTCGCCACGGACCATGGAACAATTGCGGAACCTGATCGACGGGTCCTTCCGCCCGGCGGCGGGCGGCCAGTGGCTCGATGTGCATGCCCCGGCCACCGGCGCGGTGCATGCCCGGCTGGCGGACAGCGATGAACGCGACGTGGAGGCCGCCGTGGAGGCCGCCGAGAAGGCCTTCCCGCAGTGGAGCGCCATGGGCCGCGAAGGCCGGGGCCGCGTGCTGGCCCGCCTGGCCGACCTGGTGGAGCGTGACATGGACCGGTTCGCGCAGGACGAATCGCTGGACAACGGCAAGCCCCTCGCCCTGGCCCGCAAGGTGGACATCCCGCGGGCGGTGGCCAACCTGCGCTTCTTCGCCACGGCGATCGTCCACTTCCACAGCGAGGCGCACGTGATGGACGACGTGGCGGTGAACTGGACCGACCGGCGGCCGATCGGCGTGGTAGGGGCGATCAGCCCGTGGAACCTGCCGCTCTATCTCTTCACATGGAAGATCGCACCCGCGCTGGCCGCCGGCAATTGCGTGGTGGCCAAGCCCAGCGAGGTGACACCGCTCACGGCCCATCGCCTCAGCGCACTTTGTGCCGAGGCCGGCATGCCCCCCGGTGTGCTCAACGTGGTGCATGGCATGGGCCCGAAGGTGGGCGCCGCGATCACGGCCCATCCGGCGATCACCGCCATATCGTTCACCGGCGGCACGCGCACCGGTGCGGAGATCGCGCGGGTGGCGGCGCCCATGTTCAAGAAGCTGAGCCTGGAGCTCGGCGGCAAGAACCCCGTGCTGGTGTTCGACGACTGCGACTTCGACACGATGCTGGAGACCACGGTCCGGTCCGGCTTCACCAACCAGGGGCAGATCTGCCTGTGCGGCTCGCGCGTGCTGGTGCAGCGCGGCATCTACGCGCGGTTCCGCGATGCGTACACGGAGCGCGTGCGGGCCTTGCGCGTGGGCGACCCCGCCGATGCCGCCACCGACCAGGGCGCCGTGGTGTCCGAGGCCCACATGCACAAGGTGCTGGAGCATGTCCGCATCGCGCGCGAGGAAGGCGGCCGGGTGCTGTGCGGCGGGGAGCGCGTGGTACTGGACGGCCCGCTGAAGGACGGATGGTACATCGCCCCCACGGTGATCGACGGGTTGGGGCCGGCCTGCCGCACCAACCAGGAGGAGATCTTCGGGCCGGTGGTGACGCTGCAGCCCTTCGACGACGAGGCCGAGGCGATCGCGCTGGCCAATGCCACGCCGTACGGACTGGCGGCGGTGGTGTGGACACGTGACCTGGGCCGCAGCCACCGCGTGGCCCGCGCACTGCAGGCCGGGATCGTGTGGGTGAACTGCTGGATGGTGCGCGACCTGCGCACGCCTTTCGGCGGGGTGAAGCAGAGCGGGGTGGGGCGCGAGGGCGGGGTGGAGGCACTGCGCTTCTTCACCGAGGCGAAGAACGTGTGCGTGCGGACATGACGGTCACAACGGCACACGGAGCAGGCTGATGACCCGATCACCCCGGGCGGCCTGGTCCAGCCGCACGGTCTCCCGCGCATGGCGCACCAGGTCCAATAGGCCCAGGTCCACCTCCACGGCGGCCTTGCGGCCCAGGAGCCGGTCCCGATAGTGCTGCTTCAGGGTCTGCGCGTCCATGTCCCGCACCCGGGCCACTTGGGCGTGCAGGCGCTCGGCCTCGGCCGGGGCCAGGCGCAGGCCGATGTACAACAGATGGCCATCGGGCCCGGAGGTCCACATCATCAACGGCCCGCAGGTCTCGTGGGCGCGGATGAACTCGAGCACGGCGAGGAAGATGCGCTGGGCACGCACGCTGCGGCCGGCGGCGGCCACCAGCGCGGTGAGGTCGAGCAGGGCCTGCTGCAGGCCGGGCCCGCCCAGGCCCTGGGTGAGCATCCGGATGTTCAGGCCCGAGACCGTGCCGTGCAGCCAGCGCATGGCATCGAGGTCCACCTCGGGCGCCTCCTCGCCCAGGCGCACGTGCAGGGCGAACAGCTGCCGCCCGTCATCGCCGGGCCATAGCTGGTACTGGGGCGTGCGCCCCGATCGGCGGGCCATTTCGATCAATCCCAGGCCGGCCCCGCCGCGCGCGGAGGTGGACGAACCCTGGAGCCGCTGCAGGAACAGGGCCTTCAACTGGGCCAGGTCCAGGCCGTGGATGCTTTCCATGCGTTGCCGCAACGCCCGGCCCTCCTCCACGGTGACCGGGTTCACGGCCGATACCACGCACCCCGCGCCGCCCCGTTGCACCATGAGCATGCTGCGGCCGCCCTCCTGCGCGCGGTGCCGGATGATGTTCTGGAAGGCCTCCACCAGCACGAACGACAGGCGGCTGCGCATGGGCTTCTCGGCCCGGCCGTCCATCGTCTCCTGGCCGATGCCCATGATGGCCGCCGTCCGGTCGTCGACGAACTCATCGCCATATATGAAGGTGAGGTCCCGGCCCTCCAACACCTCGTACAGCCTATGGACCGTGGTGATCTCCATCCCGTAGGGGACGATCAAAGATAGAAGGCGCACCATTCCGGTATTTTCGCGCTTTCCCCCATGATCACCGGACCGATCGTTGAGAAGGCCCGCCTGCATGTGCGCAGGTGGTTCGCCGAGCGCATGCCTGCGTGGATGGTGTTCCACGACCTGGAACATACCCTGGCGGTCACCCGCACGGCGGTGGCCATGGGGCAGGCCATGGGCATGCGGCCCGCCGACCTGGCGCTGTTGGAGGTGGCGGCGCTGTTCCACGATACCGGCTACGCGGTGGACCCGAACGACCATGAGGCCGCGAGCGCGGAGCTGGCGGCCGGCTTCCTGGAGCAGCAGGGCGTGGCCGCGCGGACGGTGCGCCGGGTGCGCGGCCTGATCATGGCCACGCGGATCACGGCCACCCCGCGCACGGTGCTGCAACAGGTGCTGCGCGATGCGGATTCGGCCAAGGCGGGCCAGGCCGATTTCGGCGAGCGGAGCGAACGCCTGCGCCGCGAGCGCGAGCACCTCACCGGCCAGACGCTCGATCCCCGGGCATGGCTCGCGCAGGACCTGGACTACCTCGGCGCCCATCGCTTCCACACCGCATACGCCCGCCAGCGCTTCGGCCGGCAGAAGCGGATGAACATGGCCCATGTGCGGCGGCAGTTGCGCCAGGGCATGGGGTCGGACGGCCGCGAGGGGGTGAAGGAGCGGTACATGGACCGGGACCTGAGCTGGCTCTCGTTCAATGAGCGGGTGCTCCAGGAGGCGAAGGACAAGCGCGTGCCGCTGCTGGAGCGGATCAAGTTCCTGGCGATCTACTCGAGCAACCTGGACGAGTTCTACCGGGTGCGGGTGGCCGCCTTGCGCAGCCTGGCCAAACTGCCGCGCAAGGACCGGGCGGCGCTGGACATCCCCACGGACCGGCTCATCGCCAAGTTGAACAAGAAGGCCGTGGCGCAGCAGGAGGAGTTCGGCCGGGTGTACCGCGAGGAGCTGCTGCCGGCGCTCGCCGCCAAGAAGGTCCGCATCATGCAGGCCGGCCAATTGGGGCCCGCCCAGCGCCGGGCGGTCAACGACCTGTTCGACCAGCGGATCGTGCCGCTGCTGCAGACCGCCGCCGTGCGGCCCGGCAACGCGCCGTTCATCGAGGACCGCAAGCTCTACTTCGTATGCCGGCTGGAGGCGAAGGGCGCCGGCAAGGAGAAGCTGGTGCTGGTGAACATACCCTCCGACGAGGTGGGCCGCTTCATCACCCTGCCCGCCGCCCGCGGCCGCACCGACCTGATGTTCATCGATGACGCCATGCGCATCGGCCTGGGCCGGCTGTTCACCGGGCACAAGCTCAAGAGCCTGCACGCCATCAAACTGAGCCGTGACGCGGAGCTGTACCTGGACGAGGAGTTCGTGGGCACCGTGAAGGACAAGGTGCGCAAGAGCCTGCGCAAGCGCCGCACGGGGCCGCCGGCGCGGTTCCTGTACGACAGCGCCATGCCGGCGCGGATGGTGACCGCCCTGCGGAAGCTGCTGGGGCTGCACAAGTCGGACATGGTGCCGGGCGGCCGCCACCACCACCTCAGCGACCTGATGAAACTGCCCGTGCCCGGCCATCCGGCCTTGCGCGACCCGGACTGGCCCGCCTTGGCCCATCCCCGGCTGGGCCCGGGCAAGGACACCTTCGCCGCCCTGGCCAAGGGCGACCTGCTGCTGCATTTCCCGTACCACGACTTCGGGCAGGTGGTGCAATGGCTGCGGCAGGCCGCCACCGATGCGGCGGTGGAGCACATCGCGATCGCCCTGTACCGCGTGGCCGACAACTCCGCGGTGTGCGGCGCCCTGCTCGATGCGCTGGAGAACGGCAAGCGGGTGACGGCCTTCGTGGAGGTGCAGGCCCGGTTCGATGAGCGGTCGAACCTGTACTGGGGCGAGACCCTGGAGCGTGCCGGCGCCACGGTGATCTACAGCCACGAGGGCCTCAAGGTGCATTGCAAGCTGTGCCTGGTGGAACGGCGCGAGAAGGGGCGCCTGCGTCGGTACGCCTACCTGGGCACGGGGAACTTCAACGAGCGCACCGCCACGATCTATTCCGACACGGCGCTGTTCACCGCCCGCCCGGCGATCGCCCGCGAGGTGGCCGAGGTGTTCGCCCATCTGCAGGACCGCCGCCACCGGCCCGCCCTGCGGCATCTGCTGATGGCCCCGTTGAACCTCCGCGGCGAGCTCGATGCACTGATCGACCGGGAGATCGAGGCGGCGCGGCGCGGCCGGCCCGCGGGCATCATCATCAAGGTGAACAGCCTGGAGGACTGTCCCATGGTGCGCAAGCTGTACGACGCCTCGCAGGCCGGTGTGCCGGTGCGCATCATCGTGCGCGGCATCTGCTGCCTGGTGCCCGGCCGCCCCCGCACCAGCGAACGCATCGAGGCCATCAGCATCGTGGACCGCTACCTGGAGCACTGCCGCACGTACGTCTTCCACAACCAGGGCGCGCCGCTGGTGTACATGGGTTCGGCGGACCTGATGCAGCGCAACCTGGACCGGCGCGTGGAAGTGCTGTTCCCGCTGTTGGACGCCACGCTGCGGCGCGAGGTGATCGAGCTGTTGGAGCTGCAATGGAGCGACCGGGTGAAGGCGCGCTGGATCGATGCCGGGCAGACCAACCCGTACGTGGCGGCCCGGCGGGGCGAGCGCCTGGTGCGCGCCCAGGAGGCCACCTACCGGATGCTGGAGGCCCGCTCCAAAACAAAACGCCGCACCAAGGCCGGTGCGGCGTAATGGGGCACAAGGCCCGTGAAGATGGAAGCGGGGGAAGGGCATGCCCTACCTACCGAAAGACATTGGATCCCAAGCAGGTTTATCGTTTCGAATCCGGCCCTCCCCGCGCGCTTCCAAGATGTTCCAAGAACGTTCGACCGGTCCACCCGGCCTGCTACTGCCTTCGGCCGCAAAGGTATGCGTGCATACCTCCTGCTTGCGGCCACTTAACAAAGATCAACGGCGGGTCCCTGTTCCATCCCGTTGTTCCCTACGGCTCATCAACAGGGTTATCCACACCAATAGTATGCAGGATGGACGGCCCGTGGCGCGATCTTCGACGAACGGCCCACAACCCATGGCCGATCCGTCGTTGGCCTTCCACGAACGCGGGTGACCCGGCCCGGGCCGCGCGGCCGTCCTCGCGCTCGATCGCCGGTGCAATCCCGAAATTCGCCGCGTGATGGCCCGGAAAAAGATCACCCGCAAGGAGCTGGACGCGATCGAGCGGGCGGCGAAGCGGCGTGCGCAGAAGGCGGCGGGCGCCTTCGACGGGCGCTTCCGCCCACGTGTGGTGCCGAACAAGCGGCGGTATTCGCGCAAGCGCAAGGCGGACGAGGACGGCGGCTAGGCGGTGCGGGCCTACTCGAAGAGGTCGCCCGGGCGCACGTGGGGCGCGCGGCCCAGGTGGCGGTACGCGCGCTCGGTGGCCTGGCGCCCGCGCGGCGTGCGTTGCAGGTAGCCCTCCATGATCAGGAAGGGCTCGTACACCTCCTCGATGGTGCCGGCCTCTTCGCCCACGGCGGTGGCCACGGTGTTGAGGCCCACCGGCCCGCCGTTGAACTTGTCGATGATGGCGCCCAGGATGCGGTTGTCCATCTCGTCCAGCCCGTGGGTGTCCACGTTCAGGGCCTTGAGGGCGTGCTGGGCGATGTCCAGGCGGATGGTGCCGTCGCCTTGGATCTGGGCGAAGTCGCGCACGCGGCGCAGCAGGGCGTTGGCGATGCGGGGCGTGCCGCGGCTGCGGCGGGCGATCTCCGTGGTGGCGGCCTCCTCGATGGGCACCTCCAGCAGGCGGGCGCTGCGGTCCACGATGCCCTTGAGCGTCTCGGTGCCGTAGTAGTCCAGCCGGCTGTTGATGCCGAAGCGCGCACGCAACGGGGCGGTGAGCAGGCCGCTGCGCGTGGTGGCGCCCACCAGCGTGAAGGGGTTCAGCGCGATCTGCACGGTGCGCGCGTTGGGCCCGGCATCGATCACCAGGTCGATCCGGTAATCCTCCATGGCGCTGTACAGGTACTCCTCGATCACCGGCGTGAGGCGGTGGATCTCGTCGATGAAGAGCACGTCGTGGGGGTCCAGGTTGGTGAGCAGGCCGGCGAGGTCGGCGGGCTTGTCCAGCACGGGCCCGCTGGTGATGCGGATGCCCACGCCCATCTCCTGGGCGATGATGTTGGCCAAGGTGGTCTTGCCCAGGCCGGGGGGGCCATGGAGCAGCACGTGGTCCAGCGCCTCACCGCGTTGGCGGGCGGCCTGCACGAACACCTTGAGGTTGTCGGTCACGGCCTTCTGCCCGGCGAACTCGCTGAATTGGCGGGGCCGCAGCACCTGCTCCATCTCCTTGTCCGAGGCGGAGCGTTGTTCCTGGCGGGGGTCGAAGGAGGGCATGGCGGCGGCCAAAGGTAGGTGCGGCCCGGTGGCGGTGCGGTTCAGAAACGGTAGCCGAAGCGGTTGTTCCAATTGTAGCTGAGCCAGGGCACCCCGGGCGGGTGGCCGGTGTCCTTGAGCAGGTCCAGGCGGCTCTCGAAGGTGTACCGCCCGCCGAACTTGAGCAGCAGCCCGCCCTCCACGGCCACGCGGTGGTCCCAGGCGTCGAACAGCCGCGGTTGGTAGTAGACCACGGTGGAGACCGAGGCCGTGGCATCGAGCTTCAACACCATGGAGATGTAGGAGCTGCTGCGGCCGTCCCAACGCTCCTCGCCCGGCGTGGTGCGCTCGTGCTCCAGCATCAGGGCGGTGCCGAGGTACATGCGGTACTTCCCCTCGTTCACCACGCGCAGTCGGGGGCCGGCGCCCAGGGTGGCGCGCAGGTCGAGCAGCAGCGGCTTGTTGTACTGCGTCTGGGCGAAGGCCTCGCCGGTCCACCGGCTGTCGCGGGCGTAGTTGTAGCGCAGGTGCTGGAAGCCGGTGTTGAGGAAATCATTGTGCTCCACGCGGCTCAAGGCCAGGTCGTTGATGAACAGCAGGCGGTGCTTCCCCCATACGTGTTGCACCGCGCCGCCCAGGCCGAAGGTGGAACTGCGCTGGGTGTTCTCCGCCACGTTCAGGCGGAAGTCGGCATGGTCGGTCCAGGGCACGGTGTCGTTGAGGAACCGCCGCCCTTCGATGTTGACCACCTGGGCGGCGACCCATCCGGGCAGCAGCATGCCCAAGGCCGAAATGATCGTCCGCACCATCATCCCGCCACAAAGGTGGCGCGCATGCGCCGGCGCCTTCGTGCGGGCGGTCACGGGGTTTTTCACACCACCATGCCGGCGCCGGCGGTGGCGTTGGTGGCCTCGTCGATCAGGATGAGGCTGCCGGTCGTGCGGTTGCGCGCGTAGCTGTCCACGGCCACGGGCGTGGCGGTGCGCAGCCGGACCCGGCCGATGCCGTTCGCCGGTATGGTGGTGTTCCGTTCGTCCTTGCGCAGGGTGTTGATGTCCATGGTGTAGACCACTTCCTTCACCAGGCATGGCGTGGCGGCGGTGCTCTGGCGCAGGAGCAAGCGGTCGCCGGCGCGCAGGGGGCGGTCGTTGGACCAGCACACCATCACCTCCAGGTCCTGGGTCAACGTGGGCGGGTGCACCACGCCGGTGATCATGTCGCCGCGGGCCACGTCGATCTCATCGGCCAGTTCGATCGCGGCGCTCTGTGGCGCGAAGCATTCATCCACTTCCCCCAGGCCCACGAAGATCCGCTGCACGGTGCTTTCGCGGCCGCCGGGCAGCACCAGCACGGGGTCGCCCACGCGGACCACGCCGCCGGCCACGCGTCCCAGGATCGCCCTGCGCGGGCCGTCCGGGCCGACGTGCCGCACCACGGTCTGCACGGGGAAGCGGCGGCGGATGCGGTCTATGTCGCCGCCGATATGCACGTTCTCCAGCAGGTGCATGAGCGTGGGGCCTTGGTACCACGGCATGTTGGTGCCGCGCTCCACCACCATGTCGCCCAGCTGTGCGCTGATCGGCACGAAGTGGATGTCCGGCACCTCCAACCGGCCGGCGAAGTCGCCCAGCTCGTTCCGTACGGCGTTGAAGCGGTCCTCGGCGAAGCCCTCCAAGTCCATCTTGTTCACGCAGAACACCATGTGGCGGATGCCGAGCAGCGAGGCGATGAAGGCGTGGCGGCGGGTCTGCTCCTGCACGCCCCGGCGTACGTCCACCAGGATCAGCGCGAGGTTGGCGGTGCTGGCGCCGGTGACCATGTTGCGGGTGTACTGCAGGTG
>JAVFAQ010000022.1:0-16082 GCA_034002325.1 Flavobacteriales bacterium
GCGTTTGTCCAGGCCGTAGGCCAGCGCGGCGGCGGTGGGTTCGTTGATGATGCGGCGCACCTTCAGGCCGGCGATCTCACCGGCCTCCTTGGTGGCCTGCCGCTGGGCGTCGTTGAAGTAGGCGGGCACGGTGATCACGGCCTCGCTCACGGTGGTGCCCAGGTGGTCCTCGGCGGTCTTCTTCATTTTCTGCAGGACCATCGCGCTGATCTCCTGCGGGGTGTAGTGGCGGTCGCCGATGGCCACCCGGGGGGTGTTGTTCGGGCCCTTCTCCACCTTGTAGGGCACGCGCCCGGTCTCCTTGGCGCACTCGTCGAAGGAGTTGCCCATGAAACGCTTGATGGAGAAAATGGTGTTCACCGGGTTGGTGATCGCCTGCCGCTTCGCGGGGTCGCCCACCTTGCGTTCGCCACCGTCCACGAAGGCCACCACGCTGGGGGTGGTGCGCTTGCCCTCGCTGTTGGCGATCACCACGGGTTCACTGCCTTCCATCACCGCCACGCAGCTGTTGGTGGTGCCCAGGTCGATGCCTATGATCTTGCTCATGTTGCTTGCTTGGGTTTTTGCCCCCTTCATGGGGCGCCCCCGCCATGGTCAATGCGCATGCCAGCCGGGCGATCCTGCCAGAAAACGGAAAAGCCCGCTGGTGGCGCGGGCTTCCGGTCTGTCAGAACGGCAGGGTCACGGCGTGCAATAGAAGGCGCCGTCCTCGGGGAAGGCGCTGCAGAACTTCAGATGCGCGGTGTACGGCCCGTTCATCAGCTCGTTCATCGAGGTGGCCGTGAGCCGTTTGTTGATGCCCTTGGTGTAGCGCGAACCCCAGATGCCGTATGCGCCCTCGAGGTTCGAGTAGGCGGGCCGCTCTTCCACGATGCCCGAGACCGGCTCGCTGAGCGACAGGAAGGTGTGGAAGTCCTCGTTGGCCACGGTGAAGTGCAGGTCGATCCCGGTGAAGATCCGACGCGATACCGCCGGGTCATCGGGGATCACGCTGGCCAGGTTGGAGAAGAACTGCTCGCCGGGGATCTGGATCTCGAGCTCCTCACCGATCGTCTGGCTGTTGGCGCTCACCCGCTGGCCGATGCCCTGCTCCAGCACGTGGCCGGTGGTGTCGCCGTCGCGGATCTCCTTGTAGTGGAAAGCGTACTTCACCACGTAGCGCTTGCCGTCGCGGCCCGAGTACCAGCGTACGCGGTACTGGCCGTAGCCGCCCTGGGGCAGCAGGAAGGAGACTTGGGCGATGCTGCTGGAGCTGGCCAACGTGCCGAAGAAGCCGAAGTCGTCCGTGATCGGCGTGATGGCCGAAACCGCCTTGCCCTTCACCACGATGTCCAGCTCGTACTGGGCGTCCTGGTCCAGATGCACCGCAAAGCTGGTGGTGTCCAAGATCACCTCGGGGTATTCCTCCGGGTCCACGAAGTAGTAGAGCTTGTGCTCCGGATGGTGGAAGGTGCCGGGTTCGCGGTCGTCCACGATGGTGTCGTGCAGTTCGTAGGTGGCCACGCGCAGGCCGTTGAGCACCTTGTGGACCTGCATGTGGTCGATGGCCTCGCCGCCGTACTCGCTGGAGTCCGCCACCTGGGCCTGGTCCAGCGCGTTGCCCTCGCCCAGGAACGATTTGTTGACCTTGATGAACTGGATGCTGTCGCGCAGGTTCAGCAGCCCGTACACCACGGTGTGGTCCGCGTAGGGGGCGTTCACGTCGAGCTCGGTGCTGCAGGCGGTGAGCAGGGCCGTGGCCGTGAGCAGGGCGATGGGGGTGCGCTTCATCAAGGGGCGGTGCAAGGTGGCAAAGATAGACGCCGCATGCCTCGGCCGCGCGTGCCCGGTGTGTGCGGCGGCCCCCGGGCGGGGTGCGGGCCCCCTGGGGCGTCCAACGGTGCCGGCCCATGCACGTGCGCACCCGGCCGCCGTTAGCTTTGCCGTCCTTGCCGATCACCAACGCCCGCGCCGGCCATGGCGCACCCCGCATGAGCACCGGCCTGAAAGACGTGAAGCGCGTGACCACCCACACCCTGCAGGAGATGAAGGCCTCCGGGGTGAAGATCGCCATGCTCACCGCCTATGATTTCACCCTGGCCCGCCTGGTGGACGGCGCGGGGGTGGACGTGATCCTGGTGGGCGACAGCGCCAGCAACGTGATGGCCGGCCACGAGACCACGCTGCCCATCACCCTGGACCAGATGATCTACCACGCGAGCAGCGTGGTGCGCGGGGTGCAGCGCGCGTTGGTGGTGGTGGACCTGCCCTTCGGCACCTACCAGGGCAATACCAAGGGCGCGCTCAACTCGGCCATCCGCATCATGAAGGAGAGCGGCGCGCATGCCGTGAAGCTCGAAGGCGGCCGCGAGGTGATCGGCTCCGTGCAGCGCATCCTCACGGCGGGCATCCCCGTCATGGGCCACCTGGGCCTCACCCCGCAAAGCATCTACAAGTTCGGCACCTACGTGGTGCGCGCCAAGGAGGAGGCCGAGGCCGATCGCCTGCGCGAGGACGCCCAATTGCTCGAAGAGGCCGGATGCTTCGCCATCGTGCTGGAGAAGATCCCCGCCAAGCTCGCCGCCCAAGTGGCCGCCAGCGTGTCCGTGCCGGTGATCGGCATCGGGGCCGGCGCCGCCGTGGACGGCCAGGTGCTGGTGCTGCACGACATGCTCGGCATCAACAAGGAGTTCAACCCCCGCTTCCTGCGCCGCTACGCCGACCTGCACCAGGCGATCACCGGCGCGGTGGAAGGCTACGTGGGCGATGTGCGCGCACGCGCGTTCCCCGGCCCCGACGAACAATACTGACCGGCGGCCCGCGCCATTCAACCCCGCCCCGCACCTGGCCCCCGCCGACCGCCATCCGGCCCTGTTGCACCACGACGCGGTGCTCTGCGCGGTGTGGAAGCCGGCCGGCATACCGGTGCTGCCCGACCGCACCGGCGATCCCGACCTGCGCACCATGGTGCGTGCGCGGCCGGGCCACGATCGCGTCGAGCCGCCCCACCGCATCGATCGGCCCGTGAGCGGCGTGGTGCTCTTCGCCCTGGACGCCCCCACGCTCGCCGCGCTGAACCAGGCCTTCCGCGCGGGCCGCGTGCGGAAGACGTACTGGGCCATCGTGGAGGGGCGGCCGGGGCAGGAGCTGGTGGTCGCGCATCGCCTGGTGCATGATCCCCGGGGGCACCGTGCCCGGGCGGCGGCCGATGGCCGGCCGGTGCGCCTGACGGCCACGCCCATCGCCCAAGGCGATCGGTACACGCTGATGGAAGTGGTGCCCGAGGGCGGGGCCTTCCACCAAGTGCGCGCGCAACTGGCCTTGGCCGGCTTCCCCATCAAGGGCGATGTGAAGTACGGCGCCCGCCGCGGCGAGGCCGATCGCAGCATCGCCCTGCACGCCCGCTCCGTCAGCCTCCGACACCCGGCCACCGGCGCCGAGCTGGTCGTGGTGGCACCGCCCCCGGAGGGCCGCCTGTGGCAGGCGCTCGCTCCCGACCGGCCGACGGACCGGCCCGGACCGCCGGCCGGGTAGCCCGGTCAGCGGCGGCCGGCCTGGTTCCCGCTCGTTACCTTGGGGCCGACACCGCCCCGCCGATGCTGCGATCCGCCCCGCTGACCTTCCTCTTCGTGCTCCTGCTCATCGCGCCCCGCACCCGCGCCCAGGTGCTGATCGGTGATTCGTTGATGCAGTCCCTCACCTCCGGCGAGCTCATGGCCCAGGGCGTGTTCGGCGCGCAGTACGGCGTGCAGGTGCATCGGCTCATCTACCACACCGTGGATGCCCACGGCGCGCCCACGCAGGCCAGCGGCGCCCTGGTGGTGCCCGTGGGACCCCCGTGCATCCATCCGCTGGCGGCCTACATGCACGGCACCATCATGCACCGCGAGGAAGTGCCCTCACGCCTGAGCAGCGAGATCACCGTGGGCTATTTCCTCGGCGGATCGGGCTACGTGGCCGCCATGCCGGACTACCTCGGCCTGGGCGACGGCCCTGGCCCGCACCCGTACGTGCATGCCGCATCGGAGGCCACCGCCAGCATCGACATGATGCGCGCCGCACGCGAGTTCTGCGCCCAGCACGGCGTGGCCCTCAACGGCCAGGTCTTCCTCGCCGGCTACTCGCAGGGCGGGCACGCCTGCATGGCCACCCACCGCATGATCGAGGAGCAGTTCGCCGAGGAGTTCACCATCACCGCCAGCGCGCCGTGCAGCGGGCCGTACGACCTGAGCGGCGTGCAGGCCGAAGTGATGGCCGGCCCCGACCCCTATCCCGCGCCCTACTACCTGCCCTACGTGGTGCTCGCCTACGGCCATGTGTACCCCGATATGTACACGGACATCGCCGAGATCTTCAAGGAACCCTGGGCCACCGCGCTGCCGCCGCTGTTCCAAGGTGACAACGGTGCGGGGCCGGTCAACGCGATCATGCCCGATGTGCCGTCGCAGATCCTGCAGGACGACCTGCTGGCGGCCTTCAACAACGATCCCGACCATTTCTTCCGGGAGGCCCTGCGCGCCAACGACCTGTACGACTGGACCCCGCAGGCCCCCCTGCGCATGGTGTACTGCGAGGCCGATGACCATGTGTTCCATGAGAACAGCCTGGTGGCCCTGGCCGCCATGCAGGCCAATGGCGCACCGCAGGTGGAGGCCGTGAGCGCCGGTGCCACGCTGGACCACGGGGGCTGCGCCTTGCCGTCATTGCTGGGCGTGAAGGCCTGGTTCGACGGGCTGAGGGCGCCCTGCGAAGCGATCGGCGTGGAGGAGTTTGCCGCCGGGGCCTGGTCGCTGCACCCCAACCCCGCGCATGACCGCGTGCAGGTGATCGCGCCGGGCATGGCCGATGGGCCACTGCAGTGGACCCTGCACGCCGCCGACGGCCGCCCGGTGGCGGGGGGGCGGGCGCAACTGGTGCAGGGCACGGCCCGGGTGGACCTGCCGGTGCTGGCCCCCGGCGGCTACGTGTGGCGGGCACCGGCCAGCGGCATGCGGGGCACCCGGCTCATGGTGTACTGACGGGTGGCTCGAAGTACCTCGCTCCGGCGGCACCATCGATCATCGAAGGGTCTATTGAATGCACGTCCTCGTTCGCTCATACTGCGTTGCCGCTCAGTCGGATACTTCAATCCAGTATCCTCTCCTCGCTGCGCCTTGTCTGAGCGAACGATCGCTTCGCGTGCCCCCCGGTGTCCGCCGGGACGTTCGAGGTACCTCGAGCCACCTTGAAGGCTCAGACCGGGTCGGCGTCCACCACCAATTGCACCGCGCTGTGCTCGGGCATGCTCATCACCCGGTCGATGGTGTCGCGCAGGAAGGCCTTGTCATGGGCATGCGCGCTGCGCCGCAGCTTCACCAGCAGGTGGCGCAGGTGGCGGTCCTTCACGCGGGACACCGGCGGGATGTCCGGCCCCAGCACCAGGTCGCCCAGCCCGGCCTTGAGCTCCTCGCCCAAGGCACGCGCGGCACTGGCGACGCGGTCCTCGTGCCGGTGCTTGAGCACGAGCTTCACCAAGCGGGTGAAGGGCGGGTAGCCGTGGCCGCGGCGGTGGGCGATCTCGCGCTCGTACATGCCGTTCACGTCGTGGCGGGCCACCAGGTCCAGCACGGGGTGGTCCACTTCATCGGCCTGCACCACCACGGTGCCCGGCCGTGAGCGGCGCCCGGCCCGCCCGGCCACTTGGGCCATCAGCTGGAAGGCCCGCTCATGGGCCCGGAAGTCCGGGAAACGCAGCAGCCGGTCGGCGTGCAGCACGCCCACCACGCTCACATGGTCGAAGTCCAGGCCCTTGGTCACCATCTGGGTGCCCACCAGGATGTCGATCCCGCCTTGGGCCAGCCCGTCCAGGATGCGCTCCAGGGCCTGCTTGCCGCGCGCGGTGTCCTGGTCCATGCGGGCGACCCGGGCCTCGGGGAAGATCTCCGCCAGCTCCTCCTCGACCTTTTCGGTGCCGAAGCCGAGCATGCGCAACCGCGGGCTGGCGCAGTGGCCGCAGGCGGTGGGCGGCGGGTAGTGGCGGGCGCAGTAGTGGCAGCGCAGCCGGTGCTCCTGCTTGTGGTAGGTGAGGCTCACGTCGCAATGGTCGCATTGGGGCACCCATCCGCAGATGCCGCACTGCCACACCGGCACGTAGCCGCGGCGGTTCTGGAACAGGATGGCCTGCTCGCGGCGCCCCAGGGCCTCGGTGATGTGCTCGATCAAGGTCCTGGAGAAGCGGCCGTGCATGGCCTTGCGCTTGCGGGCATCGCGCAGGTCCACGCGCACGATGCGGGGCATGGCCACCTGCCCGTGGCGCTCGCGCAGTTCGGCCAGGCCGTACTTGCCGCTGCGTGCGTTGAACATGGATTCCATGCTGGGCGTGGCCGATCCCAGCACGGCGCGGGCACCGTGCAGCGCGGCCAGCACGATGGCCATGTCGCGGGCATGGTAGCGCGGCGCGGGGTCGTGCTGCTTGTAGCTGGGGTCGTGCTCCTCGTCCACCACCACCAGGCCCAGGTCATGGAAGGGCAGGAAGATCGCGGAGCGCGCCCCCACCACGATCGGCGGGGCGTGGCCCTCGAGCATGCGCATCCACAGGTCGGTGCGCTCGCGCTGGGGCATGCGCGAATGGAACACCGCGATGCGGTCCCCGAACCGCTTGCGCAACCGGGCGATCATCTGGGTGGTGAGGGCGATCTCCGGCAGCAGGTACAGCACCTGGCGGCCGGCGGCGAGCCGCTCTTCGATCAGGTGGGCGTACACCTCGGTCTTTCCGCTGGAAGTGACCCCTTGGAGCAGCACGGTGCCCTTCTCGTTGAATGCTTCCTGGATGGTGCCCAGCGCGGCCTGCTGATGGTGGGAGAGGGGCGGGGGCGCGCCGCTGCCCGGGTCCTCGGCCGGGCGGTCGGCCTCGCGCTCGTACGTCTCCAGCATGCCCTTCTTCACCAATTGCCGCAGCATGTCGGCCGTGGCCCCGCTGCGGTTGAGCAGGGTGGTTCGCTCCACCTCCTTGGGGGCCTCGCTGAAGCAGCGGGAGAGTTCCACGAAGCGCATCAGCAGGGCGAGCTGCTTGGGGGCCTTCTTCTCCATCTCGTTGAACCAGTGGTGCATCATGCCCTCGTCGCCGCCTTCCGGTGCCAGGCGCACGTAGGTCACCATGCGCGGCCGCCAGGTGTTCTTGAGCTTTTCCTCCAGGGTCACGGCGCCCTGCTCGATCAGGGCCTTCACCGCGCGCATGGGGTCCTTCACACCGAGGATGCCGGCGGCCTGGTCCAGGGTGAGCACCTGCTGGGCGCCCAACGCCTGGAGCAGGATCGCGGCGTTCACGGGCAGGCCGCCGGGCAGGGGTCCATCGTGGGCCAGGGTGATGCGCGTCTCACTGTGCAGCAGCAGCTGCCCGGGCAACGCGGCGATCATCACCTCGCCCAAGGTGCATACGTAGTGGTCGGCGATGGTGTCCCACAGGGCGAGCTGGCGTTCGGTCACCACGGGTGTGGCATCGAGCACGGAGATCACGGGCCGGGTGCGCACCCCCTCGGGCGGGCGATCGCTCACGCGGCGCACGATCGCGCTGTACATGCGCCGGCCGCGTCCCATGGGCACGGCCACGCGCACGCCCGGCTGCACGGGGCCGAGTTCGGGCGGCACGGCGTAGGTGAAGGTGCCGGGCACCGCCAGGGGCAGGATCGTCTCCACGTACATGGCCGGCCGCAAAGTACCGCCGCGCGCCGCCGGCCCGGGCGGGGACTTGTCCACATCCGGGCAACGCGCCCGGCGGCGGGCCGGTCATGGTCGTATGCCGCGCATCGCGCACAGCAGGGGCCGCACCGCCTGGGACCGCCCGGACCAGGGCCCGGCGAACGCCGCACGGTCGGTGTACCAGCGCCCGTCGCGCGCCTGGCGGCGGTACCAGGCCCGCGTGCGCCGCACCATCCGCTTTCCGCGGCACTACAACAAGGCGACGAACCGGTGATCGCGGCGGGGCTGACATCGGCCTGTTGATGCGTGCGCCCGCGGGGCCGCGCCGGGCGCATGCCGGCCGGTACCTTCACCGCCGCACCACCGCCCCGCGCATGCACGAAAGACCCCTCCGGCCCCGCGCCTCGCTGGCGATCCTGGGCGGGTTCTTCTTCCTCTTCGGTTTCGTCACCTGGCTCAACGGCACGTTGATCCCCTACCTGCAGCTGGCCTGCGAGCTCACCACCTTCCAGGCGCTGTTCGTGGCCTTCGCGTTCTACATCGCCTACTTCGTCACCGCCCTGCCCGGTGCCTGGGTGCTGCGGCGTACGGGCTTCAAGCGGGGCATGTCGCTGGGGCTGCTGGTGATGGCCCTCGGCGCGTTGGCGTTCATCCCGGCGGCGTGGTCCCGCACGTACGCGCTGTTCCTGGTGGGGCTGTTCATCATCGGCACCGGCCTGAGCCTGCTGCAGACCGCGGTGAACCCGTACGTCACCATCATCGGGCCGTTGGAGAGCGCCGCCCGGCGGATCAGCATCATGGGCATCTGCAATAAAGTGGCCGGCGTGCTGGCCCCCCTGGTGCTGGGCTGGATCGTGCTTGCCGATGCCGACACCGTCACCGCCACGCTCCAGGCGTTGAACGAGGTGGAACGCGATGCCCACTTGGACGCGATCGCCCTGCGCGTGGTGGTGCCGTACGCCATCATGGCCGCCGCGCTCACGGTCCTGGCGGTGGCCGTGCGGTGGAGCCCGCTGCCCGAGGTGCGGCCCGAGGCCCCCGATACCGATGCCGGGGCCGGTGGCCGCGCGCACGTGCTGCACTACCCGTACCTGGTGCTGGGCGTGCTGGCCCTGTTCGTGTACGTGGGGGCCGAAGTGATCGCTGGCGACACCATCGGCACCTACGCCCGGAGCCAAGGCATCCCGCTCTCGCGCGCCAAGCACATGACCAGCTGGACGCTGGCCGCCATGGTGGTGGGCTATGTGCTGGGGATCGTGGCCATTCCGCGGTACCTCTCGCAGCGCACGGCGCTGGCCGGGTCGGCGGTGGCGGGGGTGCTGTTCACCGCCCTGGCGATGGCCACCGGCGGATGGGCCTCGGTGCTGTGCATCGCTTTGCTGGGCCTGGCCAATGCCTTGGTGTGGCCGGCGATCTGGCCCCTGGCGATCCGCGACCTGGGCCGCCACACCAGCACGGGCAGCGCCCTGCTGATCATGGCCATCGCCGGTGGCGCCCTGCTGCCGCTGGCATACGGCCACCTGGCCGACCTGCCCGCCGTGGGCCCGAAGGCGGCCTACGCGCTGCTCTTGCCCTGCTACGCCTTCATCGGCTACTATGCCCTGCGCGGTGCGCGCTTGGAGCGCTGGCGCTGAGCGGTACCCCGGCCGGGCTGTTGATAAAGTGGAACATGGCGGCCCGCCCCCGCGTAGACAAGGGTCTACCTTCGGCTCCGATCCGGACGTAGAATTACCCCAATGGGCATGATGAACCCCCTGATGAGAACACTCCCCGCCTTGGGCATCGGCCTGATGCTGGCCGCCTGCGGGGGCGACGCCCCGCCGCAGGAGCAGGTGACGGCACCCGTGGACGAAGCGGCGGCGCAGGACGACCAGAAGATCGCGATCGGCGGCCGCGTGCTCAGCGTGCCCTCCCCGGTGCAGACCGTGCTGGCCATCCGCAAGGCCGGGCTGTCTTACAACAAGGACCTGCCCCTGGCCCTGGACCAGGGCGGCACCCTTACCGGCCGCAACGCGCAGGCCGTGGCCTTGGGCATGTACGGGGCCGACCTGGCGTACGTGACCGTCCATAACGACGGGCAACGGGCGCTGGCCACCATGCAGGCCATCGAACGCCTGGGCAACGACCTGCAGTTGGGCAACGCCTTCGACCGCTCGTTGCTGGAGCGCTTCAAGGGCAACGTGGGCAACGAGGACAGCCTGCTGGTGTTCAGCGGCAGCGCCTTCCGCGCGGCCGATGCCTACCTGAAGGAGAACGACCGCGTGGACGTGAGCACTTTGGTGCTGGCCGGCGGCTGGCTCCAGGCCCTGCACCTGACCCTGAGCGACCCGGCCGCCCGCAACGACAAGGCCCTGATGGCCCGCATCGGCGACCAACAGGTGACGCTCGACGGCCTGGTCTCGTTGATGGAGGGCGTGGAAGGCGCCCAGGAACTGCAGGCCGGCTTGAAGCAATTGCAGGCCCACTTCGCCGGCATCAGCCGGGCCTACACCTTCGAGGAACCCGTGACCGACGCCGCCGCGCGCACCACCTTCATCAACAGCCGCTCGTCCGTGACGATCCCCGACGACAAGGTGCAGGCCATCACAGCCGATGTGGCGGCCATCCGTGCCCAGATCCTTTCCTGACCCGAACCATGATGCTGAGGACCCCCTTGATCCCGATCCTGCTGTTCGCGCTCGCACCGGCCGTGCAGGCCCAGCAGGGCATGTGCCCGGGCATCGCCGAGCGCTGCGAGCAGCACATCACCACCCATTACATCCCCGACGGCCAGTTCTATCGGGCCCTGCTGCAGGGCGATGAGCTGGCCGAGTTCGGCCTCACCCTCTTCGGGGGCACCACCTACCGCGTGGCCGCCTGCACCGGCGAGGCCGATGGCACCCTGATCTTCGGCGTGTACGACAAGGAGCGCAACCTGCTCTACTCCAACCGCGACCACGGCAATGCGCCGTACTGGGACTTGGTGGTGGCCAACACCCTGGACGTGACCATCGAGGCGGAACTGGACCCCTCGAAGGTGGGCAGCGGTTGCGCGGTGCTGCTCGTGGGCTTCAAGAAGTAGGGCCTTCCTCCCGTGAACCTTTGGGCGCCCCTCCCGTAAAGAGGGGCGCCCCTTTTTTCGCGTGCACCGGGCGCGCGCGGCATCGGGCGCACGCGGCCATGGCGGCACCTACCGTACCCACCCCATCCATGGGCCATGCAGCCCGACCGGCGGCATGAGCGAGAAGATCCTCAATGCGCTCTTGCGCCTGTTCGCGATCATCGCCCGGGGCGATTCGGTGGACCGCGGCATGCGGCCGGAGAACGCCCTGGTGCTGGAGCGCTTCCTGGGCCGCCAGTTCAGCGCCGAGGTGGCGGCCTCGCACATGGCCCGCTACCAGGCCTTCGTCCATGATCACCATCGGGCCGGCCATGGCCGCAAGCGCACCGCGCTCAACTCGGTGAAGGTGCTGGGCATCTGCATGCAGGTGAACCAGGAGCTGAACCAACGCCAGAAGTTCACCGTGCTGCTGCACCTGTTGGAGTTCGTGCACGCGGACTCCGCGGCGTCGCGGCAGGAGCTGGAGTTCGTCACCATCGT
The DNA here is from genome assembly GCA_034002325.1 of Flavobacteriales bacterium. Taxonomy (GTDB): domain Bacteria; phylum Bacteroidota; class Bacteroidia; order Flavobacteriales_F; family PHOS-HE28; genus PHOS-HE28. The sequence continues at coordinate 11,237 of JAVFAQ010000022.1, forward strand.
GGCGCAGGCCTTCAACATCGGGACGGACGAGTTCAACCGGTGCCGCGCCTTCATCCGCCAAGCCGAGCGGGAGGACGCCGCGCACATGCTCTATGTGGATGCCGCCACGCGCAACCCCATGCTGCAGGCCCGGCACCTGCATGCCCACGGCCTGGACGGCGACCTGCGCGTGCTGCACGTGCCCAGCGTCAACCTGTTCGTACTGCGGTACCTGGGCCAGGACCGGCTGCTGCTGAGCGGGCAGCCCATGGAGCCGGGCCTGAGCTACGTGCTGGGCAACGGCGCCAGCGTGCGGCCCCCCGATGGCACACCGGTCTATTACAGCGACATCCTCGGCGCGTTCATGGGGCGATCGGACCGTGCGCGAACGGTGTTCCGGGCGGACGGCATCGAGTACGCCTTCCCCAACGGGCAGGTGGGGCTGCACGCCTTGGACCTGGCCGAGACGGACGGCCGCCTGATCGGCATCATGGGCGGCAGCGGCAGCGGCAAGAGCACCCTGCTCAACGTGCTCAACGGCAACCTGCTCCCCAGCCGGGGGCGTGTCACCATCAACGGCATCGATGTGCATCGCGAGCGCGACCGCATCCGGGGGGTGATCGGGCACGTGAGCCAGGACGACCTGCTGATCGAGGAGCTCACCGTGTTCCAGAACCTGTACTACAATGCGCGGCTGTGCTTCGGCGGGCAGAGCAAGGCCGAGGTCACCGAGCGGGTGCTGCGCGTGCTGCGGTCCCTGGGCCTCTATGAGACGAAGGACCTGAAGGTGGGCAGCCCCTTGGACAAGACGATCAGCGGCGGGCAGCGCAAGCGGCTCAACATCGCCCTGGAGCTGATCCGCGAGCCCAGCGTGCTCTTCGTGGACGAGCCCACCAGCGGCCTGAGCTCGCGCGACTCGGAGAACATCATGGACCTGCTCAAGGAGCTCGCGCTCAAGGGCCGGTTGGTGTTCGTGGTGATCCATCAACCCTCGTCGGACATCTTCAAGCTCTTCGACCGGCTGCTGCTGATGGACCAGGAGGGCCATCCGGTGTACCATGGCGACCCGGTGGACGCGGTGGTGTACTTCAAGCGCATCACCGGGCAGGTGGACAGCGAGGTGGGGCAGTGCAGCGCCTGCGGCAACGTCAACCCCGAGCAGATCTTCCACATCCTGGAGGCCCGGATGGTGGACGAGTACGGGAACGAGACGGACCAGCGCCGCATCGGGCCCGAGGCCTGGAACGAGGTGTTCCGCGCGCAGGCCGCCGTGCGCCGCGCCGAGCTGCCGGTGGAGCATACGGTGCCGCGCAGCACCTTCACCCCGCCGGGCCGCCTGCAGCAGTGGTACCTCTATTTCAAGCGCGACCTGCTGAGCAAGCTGGCCAACCGGCAGTACGTGGCGATCAATCTGATCGAGGCGCCCGCACTGGCCTTCATGATGGCCTTCTTCCTGAAGTACAAGCCGGTGGGCGCCGAGGCATACGTCTTCCGGCAGAACGACAACCTGCCCCAGTTCCTGTTCATCGCCGTGATCGTGGCCCTCTTCCTGGGGCTCACCGTCAGCGCCGAGGAGATCATCCGCGACCGCCCCATGCGGCAGCGCGAGCGGTTCCTGGACCTGAGCCGGGCCAGTTACATCATGAGCAAGCTGGGCCTGCTGTTCATCATATCGGCCGTGCAGTCGCTGCTCTTCGTGTGGGTGGGCAACGCCGTGCTGGGCATCGAGGGCATGGGCTGGCCCTATTGGGCGGTGCTGTTCTCCACCTCATGCTTCGCCAACGTGCTGGGCCTGAACGTGAGCGCCACCTTCAACAGCGCGAAGGTGATCTACATCATGATCCCGGTGCTGATCATCCCGCAACTGCTCTTCAGCGGCGTGATCGTGAAGTTCGACAAACTGCACCCCTGGTTCGCGTCGGAGAAGGGCGTGCCGCTGATCGGCAACATCATGGCCTCGCGGTGGGCGTACGAGGCGCTGGCCGTGGAGCAGTTCATGGAGAACCGGTACGAGAAGCCGCTGTACGCCTACGACCAGCGGATGCGCATGGCCAACTGGAAGAAGGACCTGTGGCTGCGCGAGCTGCAGAACCGGCTGGAGACGGTGCGCAAGGGCCTGGAGGGCGTGCCGGGCAGCACGGGCTGGGAGGACGACCTGCATCTGTTGCGGCGCGAGCTGGAGAAGGAACAACGCGACCTGGCCGGCTTCGTGGTGGACGGCATCGACCGGTTGCGCCCGGGCTTCGTGGGCGAGCGCCAGTTGAACGCGGCGGCATCGGCCATCCACGTGTTGCAGCAGCACTACCGCAACGTGTACCGCGAGGCGGAAAGCGCCAAGGAGGAGGCGATCGCGGCGCGCATCGCCGCCGATGGCCGGCCGGCCTACTTCGCGGCGATGGACGCGGCCCGCAACGACCGGCTGGCCGAGGTGGTGATGAACAAGAACGACCTGAACATGATCGTGGAGTACCGGGGCGAACTGGTGCAGAAGAGCGACCCGATCTACCTGGAGCCGCGTTATTCCGGGTTGTTCGGCGCTCACTTCCATGCGCCGGCCAAATGGGCCATGGGCCACCGCGTGCCCACCTTGTGGGCCAATACGGCCGTGCTGTGGCTGATGACCCTGCTGCTGTGGGCCGCCCTGCAGGGGGATGTGTTCCCCCGCTTGATGGCCCTGCGGATGCGGCGTCGCAAGGCCCGGTGACGGCTACGCCTGTTCGTCGTCCACCTCTTGGATCTGCACCATGCGGAAGGGCACGTTGATGATCCCCGCATAGTCCTCGCCGGCCTCGAGCATGTCCTCATCGTCCTGCTCGTAGTGCCAGAGCACGCCCACCTCGTTGCCGGCCAGCCGGATGCCCTCCAGCTTCTTGAACACGTCCAGGATGCACTTGGACGAACTGGTGTTGAAGTACTCCAGCTGCACGTGCAATGAGGTCTTCGTCCGCGGGTTGCGGCCGTACCGGTCGATCCAATCGATCAACGGGCGGTAGAAGTCGATCGAATCCTCCGGGATGGACCGGCCCTTGAGCTCCAGCAGGCCCGTGCCGGCGTCGAAGTTCACGGCCGGTGTCTTGGGCGTGCCGTCCAACTTGAGTGCTTCCATCTTGGGGCTTGTGGCGTTCGCGTGCGGTGGCGATCGAGCGATCGGCCGCTCGCGCACCCTGTCCACAAAGCAAGCCACGCTGGTGCCTGAAAGGCGGCACGCGGGGCGGGAGTTATCCACGCAATTGTCAACGCGCACCGGCGGGACATCGCGCGGTGCTCCGCCGATCGTCCGGGGGCATTCGTCGGGCTGCGGGCCCATGGATGTTGTACGATCGGTCGCATCTTGGTAACATTGGCCGTTCATCGGGCGTGGCGTCCCTGCCGCGTTCGGTCTCACCTGTTCAAACCCTACTGTACCATGATCGCACAATCGAGAACGTTCGTTCGCCTGGGCCTGCTCTCCACCGTCGGCTTTGGCTTCTACTACGCCCACCTGTTCTTCGGGCTGTTGGACAATGTGGCGTTGTTCAAGGTCCTGGCCGTCACCTTCCTGCTGGCGACCATCCCGCTACCGATCATCGCCATGCACAACAAGAAGCTGTTCCCGGAGCTGACCGCCACCGGGCGCATGTTGTTGCGGTTCGTGTCCGCCCTGCTGCTGTGCCACCACTTCATGATGACCTTCGTGTTCATCATGTTCCTGCGTGGCGAGCAGGTCTTGTGAGCGGCGCGGTCTGCCTCGCGGGCCGCTGCCCGGCCAGGTGCATGGTCCTGGTCGGGATCGGCTTGTGTTGCCGGGCCGATGGGGTCCCGTTCCCCGGAAAGTTGATCGCTTGAGGCCGCCACGTGATGGAGGCGGCCAGGCCGGGCGGCCGGGTGCGCGGGGCCTCAGTTCTTGAGGTTCTCGAACTGGAGCGGCAGCCCGTGGTCGGTTTCCCGGCACAGGGCCATGACGGCCTGGAGGTCGTCGATCTTCTTGCCGGTGACACGCACCGTGTCGTCCATGATCTGGGCCTGCACCTTCAGGCCGGATGCCTTGATGTCCTTGATGATCTTCTTCGCGGTCTCCCGGTCGATGCCCTGCTTCACCCGGATGGTGCGGTGCAGGAGCTTGCCGCTGGGCACCGGCTCGGCCTCCATGTCGAAGCTGCGCACGTCCACCTTCTGCTTGCCGCTGCGCTCCAACAGGATGTTCAGCAGGGCGTCGAGCTTCAAGTGGTCCTCGGTGCTGATCTTGATCGCCGGTGTCTTCGGGTCGAGCTCCACGGTGCTGTTGGTGCCGCGCAGGTCGTAGCGCGTGTCGATCTCGCGCTTCACCACGTTCACCGTGTTGAGCAGGGCTTGCGGATCGACCTTGGAAAGGATGTCGAAAGAGGCCATGTGGCGAAGGTAGCCCCGGGGCGGCCCAAAAGCGAAGCGCGCGGCCCGGGGGCCGCGCGCTTTGCTCAAGGTTGCGGACAACGATCACTTGGTCACCGCCACCCGGAAGGTGGAGCGCTGGCCGTTGTCGAAGTTCATCTGGAAGATGTACACGCCGTTGCTGAAGCTGCCCACGTCCATGCGCAGCAGTTCGCCGGCCACGCTCACGCGGCTCTCGTCCACCTTGTTGCCGGCCAGGTCGAACACCTGCAGGCTGGCGGCGCCACTGTACCCGTTGAGCGGAATGCTGATCAGGTCGGTGGCGGGGTTGGGGAAGGGCGTGGTCTGCACCATGTCGTTCTCCGGAACGGAAACGGGCATCTTCATGTCCACGCCGATGCAGGAGTAGCCGTTCTCCAGGTCGCCGAAGTAGCCCCAGGAGATGCCTGCGCCGGTGCTGTATCCGATGGTGTAGATGGGCTCACCGGTCACGGCCTGCACGCCGGCGTAGTCCACCACG
>JAVFAQ010000023.1:0-16020 GCA_034002325.1 Flavobacteriales bacterium
TCCGATCTTGATGAAGATGATGTCCTCCCGGGTGAGCACGCGCACGCTGAGCTCGCTTTCCAGGCCCAGCTTCTTGTTGATGCGGTAGCGGCCCACCTCGCCCAGGTCGTAGCGCTGCTCGCTGAAGAAGAGCTTGTCGATCACCCCGCGGGCGGTCTCCAGGTCGGGCGGCTCGGCGTTGCGCAGCTGGCGGTAGATCACTTCCACGGCCTCCTTCTCACTGTTGGAGGTGTCCTTCTGTAGGGTGTTGTAGATCAGGGCGAAGTCCGCGGCGTTGACGTTCTCCTTGTGCAGGATGATGGTCTTGGCGCCGCTCTCCACGATCTGGTCCACGTGGGCCTCCTCGATCACCGTCTCGCGGTCGATCAGCACCTCGTTGCGTTGGATGGACACCACTTCGCCGGTGTCCTCGTCCACGAAGTCCTCCACCCAGCTCTTGAGCACGCGCGCGGCGAGCTTGCGGCCCACGGCCTCCTTCATGGCGGCCTTGGTCACCTTCACCTCGTCGGCCAGGTCGAAGATCTCCAGGATGTCCTTGTCGCTCTCGAAGCCGATGGCGCGCAGCAAGGTGGTCACCGGCAGCTTCTTCTTGCGGTCGATGTAGGCGTACATCACCCCGTTGATGTCCGTGGCGAACTCGATCCAGCTGCCCTTGAAGGGGATCACCCGGGCGCTGTACAACTTGGTGCCGTTGGCATGGCGGCTCTGGCCGAAGAACACGCCGGGGCTGCGGTGCAACTGGCTCACCACCACGCGCTCGGCGCCGTTCACCACGAAGCTGCCGCGGGGGGTCATGTAGGGGATCTGCCCCAGGTACACGTCCTGCACGATGGTCTCGAAATCCTCGTGCTCGGGGTCGGTGCAGTAGAGCTTCAGCTTGGCCTTCAGGGGCACGCTGTAGGTGAGGCCGCGCTCGATGCACTCATCGATGCTGTACCGGGGCGGGTCGATGAAGTAGTCGAGGAACTCCAGCACGAACTGGTTGCGCGTGTCGGTGATCGGGAAGTTCTCGCTGAACACCTTGAACAGGCCCTCGCTGATGCGGTCCTCGGGCAGGGTCTCGATCTGGAAGAACTCTTCGAAGCTCTTCAGCTGGATATCGAGGAAATCGGGGTAGGGGATCGAATGGGCGCTGCCGAAATCGATGCGCTTGGTCTTCTTGGGGGAGGTCTTCGCCTGGGCCATGTGTGCGGGTGTGAGAACGACCGTGTCGGGAACAGGATGTGGATCCATGTGGGGTACATCGCCCGGCCGATGGATCGGGGCCGTCCGGGCGGAAGAAGCACCGGCCTCACATGGCAGACGGAAAGGCCCGCTTTGGGGCCTCTCCGTGCTGCCGTGATGCGAGCGCGTTGGCGATCTTACTTGACCTCAACTTCTGCGCCGGCTTCCGTGAGCTGTTGCTTCAGGCTTTCAGCGTCCTCCTTGGACACGCCTTCCTTCAGCGGCTTGGGGGCGCCGTCCACCAGGTCCTTGGCCTCTTTCAGGCCCAGGCCGGTGAGTTCCTTCACGAGCTTCACGACGGCCAGCTTGCTGGCGCCACCGCTCTTGAGGATCACGTCGAAGCTGGTCTGCGCCTCGGCGGCATCGCCACCACCGGCGGCGGGCCCGGCGGCCACGGCCACGGCGGCGGCCGCAGGTTCGATCTTGTATTCGTCCTTCAGGTACTGGGCCAGTTCGTTGACCTCTTTTACGGTGAGGCCCACCAGCTGGTCGCCCAGGGATTTGATGTCTGCCATTGTTCGGGTTTGTTGCGGTTCGTTCGTGGAAGCGGACTGTGCGTAACGCGGTTGGTCTTGTTCGTTGGCGCGGGCCGGGGTGATGCGGGCATCGCCCTTATGCGGCGCGCTCTTCGAGGGTCTTGAGCAGGCCGGCGATCGTCTGGCCACCGCTGCCCTGCAGGCCGCTGATGACGTTCTTGATCGGGCTTTGCAGCAGGGCGATGATGTCGCCGATGAGCTCCTCGCGCCCCTTGAGGTCGCTGAGCATCACCAATTGGTCGTCGCCCACGAACACGGCCTCATCGATCCAGGCGCTCTTCAGCGCCGGCTTGGCGTCCTTCTTCCGGAAGCCGCGGATCAATTTGGCCGGGGCGTTGCCCTTCTCGGCGATCATGATGGCGGTCTGGCCGGTGAGCGTGGCGATCACGCCGCTGTAGTCCTTGCCTTCGACCCTTTCCATCGCCTTGCGCAGCAGGGTGTTCTTCACCACGCGCAGGGTCACGCCCTGTTTGTGGCACGCACGGCGCAGGTTGGTGGTGGCCTCGGCGCTCATGGCCGAGGTGTCGGCCAGGTAAAGCACGTTGGTGCCCTTGATCTGCTCGGCGAGTTCCTCGATGTGGAGGTCCTTCTCTTGACGGGTTGCCATGGTCTTGTGCGTATTGGGGTCAGGCCTGCACGGTGCGGGTGTCCACCTTCACCCCGGGGCTCATGGTGCTGCTGATGCTGATGCTCTTGATGTAGGCGCCCTTGGCGGTGCCCGGCTTGAGCTTCACCAGGGTCTGGAGTAGCTCGGTGGCGTTCTCGCTGAGCTTCCCGGCGTCGAAGCTGGCCTTGCCGATCACCGCATGGATGATCCCGGCCTTGTCCACCTTGAAGTCGATCTTCCCGGCCTTCACCTCCTTGGTGGCCTTGGCCACGTCCATGGTGACCGTGCCGGTCTTGGGGTTGGGCATCAGGCCGCGCGGGCCCAGGATGCGGCCCAGGGCGCCCACCTTGGCCATCACGGCGGGGGTGCAGATGATCACGTCCACGGCCGTCCAGCCGCCCTTGATCTTCTCGATGTAGTCGTCCAGGCCGGCCATGTCCGCACCGGCCGCCAGGGCCTCCTCGCACTTGGCGGGGTCGGCCAGCACCAGCACGCTCACCGAGCGGCCCGTGCCATGGGGCAGGCTCACGGTGCCGCGCACCATTTCGGTGCTCTTCTTCGGGTCCACCCCGAGGCGCACGGCGATGTCCACGGTGGCGTCGAACTTGGTGGTGCTCACCTGCTTCACGATCTCGGCGGCGTCCTGGAGGGAGTAGGTCTTGCTGGCGTCGAACTTCGCCAGGGCCGCTTTGCGCTTCTTGCTTTCGTTGGCCATGGCTCAGAAGGGTTTGTCGCCGGTCACGGTCACGCCCATGCTGCGGGCGGTGCCCGCCACCATGGTCATGGCGCTCTCGATGGTGAAACAGTTCAGGTCGGGCATCTTGTCCTCGGCGATGGCCTTCACCTGCTCCCAGGTGATGCTGCCCACCTTGTTGCTGTGGGGCTGGCCGCTGCCGCCCTTGATCTTGGCGGCATCGGCCACCTGCACCGCGGCCGGCGGGGTCTTGATGATGAAGTCGAACGACTTGTCCGCGTACACGGTGATCACCACCGGCAGCACCTTGCCCGCCTTGTCTTGCGTGCGGGCATTGAACTGCTTGCAGAAATCCATGATGTTCACGCCCTTGGCGCCCAATGCGGGGCCGATGGGGGGCGACGGGTTGGCGGCGCCGCCCTTCACCTGCAATTTGATGAGACCTGCTACTTCCTTGGCCATGTTCGTGGGGTTGTGTCCTCAGGCGCCTTCCGCCGGGGTCGGCTCGGACGGTTGTTGGTCTTGTTGCGTTACTCCTTCTCCACCTGCATGAAGCTCAGTTCCAGCGGGGTCCTTCGGCCGAAGATCTTCACCATCACCTTGAGCTTCTTCTTCTCCTCGTTGATCTCCTCGATCACGCCGTTGAACCCGTTGAAGGGGCCGTCGATCACTTTCACGCCCTCGCCCATGTGGAAGGGGTTGTGGTTGGTGGCGTCGGCATCGGCCAGCTCGTCAACGGTGCCCAGGATCCGGTTCACCTCGGCCTGCCGCAGGGGCACGGGCTCGCCCCCCTTCTCGGCCCCCAGGAAGCCGATCACGTTGGGCAGGTTCTTGATGCTGTGGGCGATCTCCCCGGTGAGGTCCGCCTCCATCAGCACGTACCCGGGGAAGAAGTTGCGCTCTTTGCTCACCTTCTTGCCGTCGCGGATCTGGAAGAACTTCTCCATGGGGATCAGCACCTGGGCCACGCGGTCGCCGAAGCTGTCGCGCGACATCTCCAGGTCGATCAGTTCCTTGACCTTCTTCTCCTTGCCACTGATGGCGCGGACCACGTACCATTTCTTGGTGGGGGCGCCGGCCATCAGGTGAGGATCTTGTAGATGAACCCGAGCATGCCCTTCCAGAAGCTGGTCTCGCCCGGCCCCATGTTCTGCACGCCGAACAGGTAGTCCATCAGGAAGATGATGCCCGAAACGATGATCGTGGCCACGAGCACCACGATGGAGCTGCTCTGGAGTTCCTTCCAAGTGGGCCAACTCACCTTGTGGACGAGCTCGTTGTAGCTCTCGGCGAGGTATGTCTTGATGCTTGCCACTTTCTGATGGGGTCTATTGGCACGGGTGGCAGGAATCGAACCCGCAGCCTAAGGTTTTGGAGACCTTCGCTCTACCAATTGAGCTACACCCGTAGGTCTGTCCGCTTGTCCTTCTTGGCGGCGAAGGCCGTCCCGCATCACTGCGGGACGGCCTGCCTCCGTTGTTGTGCACTTTCTTACTTGATGATCTCGGTCACCTGGCCGGCACCCACGGTACGGCCACCCTCACGGATGGCGAAACGCAGGCCCTTGTCCATGGCGATCGGCACGATCAGCTTCACCGTGATGCTCACGTTGTCGCCCGGCATGATCATTTCGCGGCCGGCCTCCATGGTGATCTCGCCCGTCACGTCCGTGGTACGGAAGTAGAACTGGGGGCGGTACTTGTTGTGGAAGGGCGTGTGACGGCCACCTTCCTCTTTCTTCAGCACGTAGATCTCGGCCTTGAACTCGGTGTGCGGGGTGATGCTGCCGGGGGCGGCGATCACCATGCCGCGGCGGATCTGGTCCTTCTCGATGCCGCGCAGCAGCAGGCCCACGTTGTCGCCGGCCTCGCCGCGGTCGAGCAGCTTGCGGAACATCTCCACGCCGGTGCAGGTGCTGGTCATTTTCTCCTCCTGCATGCCGATGATCTCCACGTTGTCGCCGGTCTTCACCACGCCGGTCTCGATGCGGCCGGTGGCCACCGTGCCGCGCCCGGTGATGGAGAACACGTCCTCCACGCTCATCAGGAAGGGCTTCTCCACCTCGCGCGGGGGCACGGGGATCCAGTTGTCCACGGCCTCCATCAGTTCCATGATGGTGTTCACCCACTTCTCCTCGCCGTTCAGGCCGCCCAGGGCGCTGCCACGGATGATCGGGGTGTTGTCGCCGTCGTACTCGTAGAAGCTCAGCAGCTCGCGGATCTCCATCTCCACCAGGTCAAGGAGCTCGGCGTCGTCCACCATGTCCACCTTGTTCATGAACACCACGATCCGGGGCACGCCCACCTGGCGGCCCAGCAGGATGTGCTCGCGGGTCTGGGGCATGGGGCCGTCCGTGGAGGCCACCACCAGGATGGCACCGTCCATCTGCGCGGCGCCCGTCACCATGTTCTTCACATAGTCGGCGTGGCCGGGGCAGTCCACGTGGGCGTAGTGGCGGTTGGCCGTCTGGTACTCCACGTGCGAGGTGTTGATGGTGATGCCGCGTTCCTTCTCCTCGGGCGCGTTGTCGATGGAATCGAAGCTGCGCTTTTCCGAGAAGCCTTTGTCGGCGAGCACGGTGGTGATGGCCGCGGTCAACGTCGTCTTGCCATGGTCAACGTGACCGATGGTGCCGATGTTGACGTGCGGCTTGTCCCTCTTGAAGGTCTCCTTTGCCATTGTCGTTTCGGTCGTTGGTGGTTGGTGTCTGTTGCGTTGTTCGTTGGGCGCCCCTGCCCTTGATGTACATGGCCCGGCGATCGCCGGTCCGGCCGATGTGCCCCTGGAGGCATCCGATCCGTGGAGCCTTTGACGGGAATTGAACCCGTGACCTCTTCCTTACCAAGGAAGTGCTCTACCCCTGAGCTACAAAGGCCTGGCATTCATTTGGTCGCCACCAGGTCGATGGCGCCCCTCCTTGGTCCTTGTCGCCTCGGACCCCGGAGGGCAAGAGCGGGAGACGAGACTCGAACCCGCGACGTTCAGCTTGGAAGGCTGATGCTCTACCAACTGAGCTACTCCCGCAAGATGGCCGGTGGTGTGTTCGGGGTCCCGTTCTTCCTGACCGCCGCCCGGAGGCATCGGTCAACAGCTCCGAGGGGGCCGTGTGGGGAGAGCAGGATTCGAACCTACGAAGTCATAAGACAGCAGATTTACAGTCTGCCCCCGTTGGCCGCTTGGGTATCTCCCCATGGTGTGGCTCTCGGAGCCAATGGAGGGACTCGAACCCACGACCGGCTGATTACAAATCAGCTGCTCTGCCAGCTGAGCTACATTGGCCTGTACATCAAGGAAAAGAACGCTTCCTCCTGCCCATCCCCAAGACCGAGGTCCGGATTTGGGCCTGCAAATGTATGAAGAATGCGCTCTCCGCCAAACTATCGGCCAGGAATATTTGACCGGCGCGCGACCGAGGGGCCGGTCGGCCACCTTCAGGAGACCTGGCGCGGGCTTTCCCGGGTGCGCTCCACCTGGCTGCGCAACGCGTCGATGGCCTCGGCGGCCGCCTCCTCGAAGCTCTTGCCCTGGCGCCGGGCGAACAGGTCGTTGCCCGGCACGTCCAGGCGTACCTCCACCACCTTGTTCTCGCGCTTCTCGCCGTCGTGCTCCAGGCGCAGCACCACCTCGGCCCCGTGGATGCGGTCGTGGAAGCGCTCGAGCTTGGCCAGCTTCTCCTTGATGAAGTCTTCCAACTTGCGGTCGGCGTCGAATCGGATCGATTGGATGTTCACGTTCATGGTCGTTGGTCTTGGGGCCCTTTCCCCGCCCCGCCCCCGCGTGGGTGGGCCTGGGCATGGACCTGCTTGAGGCGGGCCACGGTGTTATGGGTATATACCTGGGTGGCGGCCAGCCCGGCGTGGCCCAGGAGTTCTTTCACGGCATTGAGGTCGGCGCCGTTGTTGAGCATGTGCGTGGCGAAGGTGTGCCGCAGCACGTGCGGGCTGCGCTTCCCCTGGGTGGTGACCGCCCCCAGGTAGGCCGCCACCTTGCGCTGCACGGTGCGGCGCGCCAGCGGGCGGCCCCGGCCGTCCACCAGCAGGGCCTCGGTGGCCACGCCCTGCTCCGGGCGCCGGGCGAGGTGCGCGCGCAGGGCCTCCACCAGGCCGTCGCCCAAGGGGATGATGCGCTCCTTGTTCCGCTTGCCCAGCACGCGCACGGTGGCCCGCCGCAGGTCCACGTCGGCCGCCCGCAGGCCCAGCAGTTCGGCCAGGCGCATGCCGGTGCCATAGAGCAGCTCCAGCACCAGGCGGTACACGGCGTCATCGCCGGAGCCGGGCCATGCCGCGGGGTCCAGCAGCCGGTCCATGCCTTCCTGCCCCATGAACGCCGGCAGCCGCTTGGCGGTCTTGGGCGGGTCGATGGCCGCGGTGGGGTCCTGCACCAGGTGGCCGATGGACCGGGCGAAGCGGTAGTAGCCCCGCAGGGCGCTGAGCTTGCGGTTCACCGTTCGGGCGGTGCGCCCCTGCTCCAAGAGGCCCATCATCCAGGAGCGCACATGCACGGTGCCGGCCTCCTCCGGCCCGGCCACGCCATGCTCCCGCAGGAACCGGCCGAACTGCACAAGGTCGCGGCGGTAGGCCGCCACGGTGTGCGCGCTGCTCCGCTTCTCGAACGCCAGATGCTCCAGGTACCGTTCCACGCTCATGCCGACAGCAAAGAAGGCGAAAAGTCCGCAAGGACCCTTCGCCTTTAACGGGGGTTCGCTCGGGCTATTGCTCGCCGGCCTGGATCTGCAGCTTGTAGGCCGCGCGGATCCGCTCCTTGCGCCGTTCCACGGAAGGCTTGATGAACGCCTGGCGCTTGCGCAGTTGGCGCATGGTGCCGGTGCGCTCGAACTTCTTCTTGAACTTCTTGAGCGCCTTGTCGATGCTCTCGCCTTCCTTGACCGGGATGATCAGCATGGTCGTCTGTCCGTTTCTTTTGAGGGCGGCAAAGATAAGGACAAGTCCGATCCGTGCAACACGCGCCGATCGCGGCTTCTTCGGCCCGCTCCCCTACCCGCGCAGCACGTTGCGGCTGATGACCAGCTTCTGGATCTCGCTGGTGCCCTCGCCGATGGTGCAGAGCTTGCTGTCGCGGTAGTACTTCTCCACGGGGAAATCCTTCGTGTAGCCGTAGCCGCCGAAGATCTGCACGGCCTCATTGCCGGCCCACACGGCCACCTCGCTGGCGTAGTACTTGGCCATGGCGCCCTCGGTGGTCATCCGTTGGCCGCGGTTCTTCAGGTCGGCGGCCTTCAGGGTGAGCAGCTCGGCGGCCTCGATCCGGGTGGCCATGTCGGCGAGCTTGAAGGCGATGGCTTGGAAGTCGGCGATGGGCCGGCCGAACTGCTCGCGCTCCTTGGCGTACTTCACACTGGCCGCGTAGGCGCCCTTGGCGATGCCCAGGCTCAGCGCGGCGATGCTTATGCGCCCGCCGTCGAGCACCTGCATGGCCTGTTGGAAGCCCTCGCCCACCCGGCCCAGCACGTTGGCCGCCGGCACGCGGCATTCCTCGAAGATCACCTCGGCCGTCTCGCTGGCGCGCATGCCCAGCTTGTTCTCCTTCTTGCCCGCCTTCAGCCCCGGGGTGCCCCGCTCGATCACGAAGGCCGTCATGCCCCGGCTGTCCAGCAGTTCGCCCGTGCGCACGATGGCCACCACCGCATCACCGCTGATGCCATGGGTGATCCAGCACTTGGTGCCGTTGAGCACCCACTCCTCGCCCTCCTGGCGGGCGGTGCATTTCATGCGCATGGCATCGCTGCCGGTGCCCGGCTCGGTGAGCGCCCAGGCCCCCAGCCATTCACCGGTGGCCAGCTTCGGCAGCCATCTGCGCTTCTGCTCCGCGTTGCCGAACTGCAGGATGTGCCCCGTGCAGAGGCTGTTGTGCGCGGCCACGCTCAGGCCCACGCTGCCGCAGATGCGCGCCACCTCCACGATGGTGCTCACGTACTCGAAGTAGCCCAGGCCGGCCCCGCCGTACTCCTCGGGCACCAGCACGCCCAGCATGCCGTTGGGCCCGAAGTGCCGCTTGAACAGGTCGATGGGCATGTGCTGGGCCTCGTCCCACTCCATCACGTGGGGGCGCAGTTCGCGTTCGCACAGGCCGCGCACGGCCTCCTCGATCATGGTACGGCTCTCGGTGGTGTTGAATTCCATTCTTTCTTCCAAGGGTTCAATAGGTGGCCAGGCGGACGATGCCGGCCCCAAAAGGTCCAAGTTTGCGGCCGCCGCCCAGGGCGGACAGCTCGATCACGAAGGCGAAGCCCGCCGGCACGCCGCCCTGGGCGCGCACCAGGGCGGCACAGGCCGCGGCAGTGCCCCCGGTGGCCAGCAGGTCGTCATGCACCAGCACGCGCATGCCGGGCTTGATCGCGTCCACATGCACTTCGATCTCCGCGCTGCCGTACTCCAGCTCGTACTTGTGGCTCGCGGTATGGAACGGGAGGCGGCCTTTCTTGCGCACGGTGATGAAGGGCACGTCCAGGCGCATGGCCAGCGGCAGGCCGAAGAGGAACCCGCGGCTCTCCACCCCGGCCACGGCCTGCACGCCCATGGGGCCCACGGCGGTGGCGAAGGCCTCCACCACGGAGCGGCACAGCGCCGGGTCCTCCAGCACGGGGGTGATGTCGCGGAACAGGATGCCCGGCTTGGGGAAGTCCGGCACGTCGCGGATGGCGGCCTTCAGGTGGTGTTCCACGGTGCTCACTCCAGGCTGAGATAGGGAGCAAGTTTAGCGAACACCGCCTCGTCCACCACCACGCAGCCTTTGATGTCCTCGATCCGCGCGAAGGGGCCGTGCTGTTGGCGGTAGGCGATCAACGGCCGCGCGATGCGCCACCGGGCGTAGGGATGCGCCGCCAGCTCCTCGGCGGTGCAGGTGTTCACGGGCAGCCGCCGCACGGCCAGGGTGTCCACCACCAACAGTTCGTGCATGCGGGCCAGGGCATCGGGCTTGTCCTGCAGCACGTACACTTCGGCCAATTGGTCCATGGACACGTAGCCGCCGAGCATGTCGCGGTAACGCAGGATGCCGCGGGCGAATGACGGGCCGATGCCGGGCAGGGCCACCAGCGCGGCGGAGTCGGCGGTGTTGACCTCCACCGGCACGAACGCCCGGGGGGCGGCGGTGGTGCGCGCCATGCGCCCGGGCGCCCCCTCGCGCGCGTCGTCCCGCTCGGGCCACCGCTGCCGGCGCGGCGGGCGGCGTGTGCGCTCCAGGCTGTCCGGCAGGTCGATGTACGGCTCCAACTGGGCGTACTGCCCCTCCCGCAACGAGTACATGCGGGCCAGGTCGGCCTTCACCCGGAAGCGGCCGCCCTTTTCCTTGAACCGCTCGATGCCCTCGGCCTGGCGCTCGGTGAGCCCCATGGCGGTCCATTCCGCCACGCCCACGGTGTTCGGGTCGAACAGGAACGGTGTGAGCGGCATGCTGTCCCGGGCCTGTGCGGCGGCACGCTCGGCCACCCAGGCCGCCATCTCGGCCATGTACGGCTCCATGTCCACCGGTGGCGGGCGGTACACCCATTGGCGGTAGGCCACCGCGCCGCCCATGATGGACAACAGCACCACCAAGAGCATGAAGCCGCGCCGCTCGCCCCAATGCAGGACGAAAAGCCGTTTGATCGCTGCGATGCGCTGTCGTGCCCCCGATGCCATGGCCCCCTCCCACCCTGCGGCGGGATACCCACTTCGCGCTGGAAGGTATGGTATCCGCCCGAATGGGGACGCGCGTCAAAGCTGTTCGCGCAACACGGCGAGGCCCTCCTCGAAGCGGCGGGGCGCATAGCCGAGTTCCCGCCGGGCCTTGTCCAGCACGAAGCCGGTCCGCGGCGGGCGCTTCGCGGGTTGCCCCAGGTCGGCGCTCTTCACCGGCGATACCACGGACGTGTCCAGGGCGAAGAAGGCGCCCACGCGATGCACCAGCTCCAGGATGCTCATGCCATCGGGCCCGCTGAGGTGATAGGTCCCCGTGGCCCCTTGCTTCGCGATGCGGATGCAGCCATCGGCCAGGTCCTCCGCCAGCGTGGGCATGCGCCATTGGTCGTCCACCACCTTGATGGGTTCGCCTTTCTCCAAGGCGCTCTTCGCCCATAGTACCACGTTGCTGCGGCTCAACCCCGGCGCGATGCCGTACACGATGATGGTGCGGGCGATGGCCCAGCGCGCCAAGCCGCTTCCGCGCACGAGTTGCTCACCATCGAGCTTGCTATGGCCGTACACGCTGAGCGGTGCGGGCGCATCGTCCTCGCGGTACGGGCCGGCCGCACCATCGAAGATGAAATCGGTGCTCAGGAAGATGAAGTGGCTGCCGTGGCGCTTGGCCGCATCCACCAGGTGGGCGGTGGCCGTGACGTTCTGCAGGGTACAGGTCGCCGGGTCCAGCTCGCAGGCGTCCACGTTGGTCATGGCGGCCGTATGGACCACCACATCGGGCTTGAACGCATCGAAGACGGCGTCCACCTCGGCCCGCACGGTGATGTCCATCGGCCGGTAACGCGCGCCCAGCGGGTCGGGGGTGCGATCGGCGCCCCGGCCGGTGGCCAGCAGGTCGACCGCTTGATCATGCCGCAGGGCGGCGATGAGCTTCTGGCCCAGCAGGCCGTTGGAGCCGGTGATCAGGATGCGCATGGAGACGAAGCTAATGGTTGGCCGCGATCGCTGTCCTGCTCCGATCGATCACGTGCCGTAAGCGCCAGGTCACGGTTGTCGGTCCTTCGTTGTTGTCGCACGGAACCCGACAACCGACAACTGACAACCGACAGATCGAACCTTCGCGCGGAACGGGTGTACCGGCCATCATCGAACCCGATCCCCATGCGACTACTCATCACCCTGTACACCCTGCTCGCCACCGCTCTCCTCCACGCCCAATCCATCAGCGGCAACCTCAACGCCGGCACGGCCATGGATGCCCTGGGCTTCGGCAACGTGGACATTTTCCGCGGCGATGAACTGGTGGCCTCGGTGCTCACCGACCGCTACGGCAACTTCAATGTGCGGTTGGACACCGGTACGTACCGCTGCGTGGTGAGCTACGATGGCTATGTGACCGGGACCCGCACCGTGCATGTGCAGGCCGATGAGAAAGTGGACTTCGCCGTGGCCAAGGAGAAGGGCGCACCGGCCGGGCGGCCCCGCACCACCGACAGCCGGGTGATGAGCACCCCCACCGCGCCGATGGCCGAAGACGCGCTGGCCGAACGGGAACTGAGGCGCGCCGCCCCGCCCCTGCCGCCCGCCTTCGGCAGCCGGCGCATGCCCGGCACCGGCCGCAGCGGCGTGCTCACCGCCGGCGAGGTGAACGATTTCGCCAAATGGGACCAATGGGGCGACCTCACCCAGGACGTGCTGGCCGGCCTGGGCCGCCTCTGGGGCATGGCACCGGCGGGCCGCCACACGCTGGACCTGCAGACGCGCAGCGGCCTGCCCATCGCCGATGCCGCCGTGCGCCTGCTGCGCAAGGACGGCACCGTGCTGTACCACGCCCGCACGGACAACACCGGCAAGGCCGAACTGTGGACCGCGCTGGCCACCGGTGCCGAGGCGGAGGAAGACCGCCTGCGCATCGAGGTGGAACACCAAGGCCGCACCTACCGTGTGACCAGGGCGCAACCCTTCGCCCAGGCCGTGAACCGGCTGGTGCTGGACGTGCCCTGTGCCCCGAGCGACCTGGTGGACGTGGCCTTCGTGGTGGACGGCACCGGCTCGATGCAGGACGAGATCGACTTCCTGAAGGCCGAGATGAACGACATCATCTACCAGGGCAAGCGCATCGGCGACCGGCTCAACTTCCGCTTCGCCAACGTGTTCTACCGCGATGTGGGGGCCGGCGAGGAATACACCACGCGCACCATGGACTTCACCCGCGTGCTGTCCACCGCCGTGAACTTCATCAGCGACCAGCGCGCGGACGGCGGCGGCGATACGCCCGAGGCCGTGGAGATCGCGCTGGACACCGCCATCAACGGGCTGGCCTGGAGCGCCGAGGCCCGCGCCCGCGTGCTCTTCCTGGTGCTCGATGCCGGACCGCACCTCACCCCCCATGCCCGCGAACGCATGCGCACGCTCACCGCGCAGGCCGCCGCCAAGGGCATCCGCATCGTGCCCGTGGCCGCCAGCGGCATCGACAAGGCCACCGAGTACCTCATGCGCACCCTGGCCCTGGGCACCAACGGCACCTACGCCTTCCTCACCGACCACAGCGGCGTGGGCGGGTCCCACATCGGACCCAGCACCGACAAGTACGACGTGGAAACGCTGAACGCCCTGCTGGTGCGCATCCTGAAGAGCTACACCTACATGCCCGATTGCCGGCACGAACTGCCCGACCTGGAACTGGCCTACCCCGATTCGGTGGTGGCCCTGCCGGGCGCCGAGCTGCCTGCCGACAGCCTGAGCGCGGGCGTACACACCGACCCGCTGCCCACCGGGCCGGCCGTGCGTTGGAGCTACCACCCCAACCCCACCACGGGCTTGCTCTACATCACCGCCGATGCGGACATCGCCGAGCTGTACCTCACCGACCTCAGCGGCAAGGTGCTGCAATTGATCACCGGCATGCGCGCGGGCGAAGTGCGGCAGGTGGACCTCAGCGCGTACGCCACGGGCATCTACCTCGTGCGCTTCCCGCTGCCGGGCGGCAGTGGTGCGGACCGATGGTCGAGCGGCAAAGTGGTGGTGCAGCGGTGAGCCGCTACAGGTCCCACACGGTGCTGCGCCGGCGGAAGGGCTGCTTGATGCGCTCCTTGTGCTGCAGCACGAAGGCCATCACCAGGTACACCACCAAGTGCAATCCGGCGGTGACGAAGCCGAGGTAGATGAAGGAGAGGCGCACTTGCTCGGCCTTGATGTTGAGCTTTTCGGCCCACCAGGCGCACACCCCGAAGATCTGGTGCTCCAGCCGGGTCTTGGTGGTCTCACGGTCGATCATGTGCCTGTGGCCGCCGATGGCGCCGGCCCTTTGACGGTACGGGCCATCAGTTGGTTGCCGAAGCCGCAAGATAGGCATCGACGCGGGGAGCAGTACCGGTCCTTCAGCTCCAGCAGGGCCTGGCCGCGGCCGGCGGTATCGGCGGTGAGGCCCAGCGCGGCCCAGCCCGCCAGCACGTGGTTGCGCTCGGCGGGCAGTTGTTCCAGCAGGTGCAGCGCGCGGTCCTGCCAGGCGGTGCGCCCCAGCAGGCGGCCCAGCGCGAACAGGGCCGGCACCACGGCGTTGATGATCAAATGGTCCGCGGCGGCCACCCCGATGCGCTTGGGGCGGACCGGGCCGGGGCGGTCGAAGACATGGTGCGTGTCCCAGTACGGCCCGGCGGTTACCGTGAGCCGTTGGCGCAGCACCGCCACGTCGTCCACTTCCAGCAGGGCCATGAAGTGGCCGTCCGTGCGCATCAGCAGGCGCGCCAGTTGGGCGATGCGCACCGTGGGCAGGTTCACCGGCCGCATCCGCCCGAACTTCCACGCGGCCAGGGGCGCGGGCACCAGCCCGTGCAGCCGGGCCAGGTGCGCGTGCTCACGTTGCAGGGCACGCGGGTGCTCGTCCACGAAGTCCACTTGCAGCAGGCCCGCCTGGCCGAACAACAGCGCCTCGGTGCGCAGGGCGTCATCGCGGTGCTTCAGCAGCACCGGCAGCGGCAGCGCGTGGGCCAGCATGCCGAAGGGGTCGGCGTTCACCTTCAGCCCGAAGGCCCGGGCCAGCACGTGGTACAGCGTGGCGGCGGGGTCGTTGCCCAATTGGCGGTACAGCTCCTCCACGTACTGCGTGCGGCGCTCCAGGCGCTCCACCAGCACGCGCTCCAGCCACATGCCCGCACGCCCCGCCGCCACGTGGTGCAGCTGCCGGGCACAGGGCACGAAGCCCGTGCCGCGCATGAGCTCCAGGTGCATGGCGATGCTGTCCGTGGCGATGCGGTGCGCCAGTTCCACGGTGGGCGGCGCGTGCCCCAGGCGGGTGCGCACTACCGCATCATGCGCATGCACCACGTGCAGCACCACGTTCTCGTAGGCCGGGTCGTGCTGGTGGCCGTGGGCGTTCCACTCACTGCTGCGCACATGCACTTCCACGTTGCCCGCCCAGAGCTGCCCGTCCACGCGCACCCGGGCCTCTTCCAGGTCGGGGCCGCTGTTGCGCTGGATGCGCCCGGGCTTGATCACCTCCACCGGACGGCCGTCGGTGGTGCGCAGGCCGTGGGCGTTGTACAGGCGCGCGGCCCAGATGAACTGCAGCAGCTCCTCACCGTACGGGAAGCCCGGGTCGGCGATGCACGGGCCCGGCCCATGGACCACTTGCAACAGGGGCGCACGGGCCGGGGCGATGGGATCGGGCAAAGGATGCGTGTGGGCCATGGGCAACGGAGTTGACGAATTTATCATCAACCTACCGCCGCAAAAGATAGTTCACCCGCCCAGTTTCCGCGCCATGGCACGTTGCAGCACCATGGCGGCACGGCGGGCGGCGGGTATGGCGTCGTCGCCGGTGCCGGCGTAGAGGATGGCGCGGCTGCTGTTGATGAGCAGGCCGCCGTCCGGGGTCATGCCCGCATCGAGCACGGCCTCCAGGTCGCCGCCCTGGGCGCCCACACCGGGCACCAGGAAGAAATGCTTCGGGGCGATGGCCCGGGCCTCGGCCACCAGCTTCGGGCGGGTGGCGCCCACCACGTACATCAGTTCATCGGGCCGGCCCCACTCGGCGCACCGGTGCATCACCACCTCGAACAGGCGGCGGCCGCCTTCCACCGGCAGGAACTGGAAATCCTCGGCGCCGGGGTTGCTGGTGACGCCCAGCACCACGCCCCATTTGCCCGGGCGACCCATGAACGGCTCCACGCTGTCGCGCCCCATGTACGGGGCCAGGGTCACGGCGTCCTCGTCCATGCGGTCGAAGAAGGCCTCGGCGTACTTCGCGGCGGTGTTGCCGATGTCGCCGCGCTTGGCATCGGCGATGATGAAGCTGGGGCCTGTGCTGCGGATGTAGGAGAC
>JAVFAQ010000024.1:0-15532 GCA_034002325.1 Flavobacteriales bacterium
TGCGCACCTTGATCGGGAGCGGCCTCCAGGATGGAGTCCACCAGTTCATGGATCTCCATGGCCTTCTTGTAGAGGGCCCGGGCGCGCGGGTCCTTGAATCTCTCCACCATGGGGTGAAAGTTATATGTGCGGGCGGTACCGATCGTCCCGGCAGGGCGGCCCGTATGCGGCGGATATATTTGCCGGCATGCCCACCGCGACCCCCGCCGCCACGGAAGAGCTGGTCCGCTCCGTGCTGGAGCGGCTCAACGGCGACCTGCCCGCCGCCGACCGTTTCGCCATCAGCGACGACACGGTGATCATGGGCGATGCCGGCGTGCTCGACTCGCTGGGGATCGCCAACTTCATCGTGGGCCTCGAGGAGGAGGTGCAGCGCGCCTTCGGCGTGGAACTGGCCCTGAGCGACCAGGACCTGGCGGGCCTCTTCGAGCAGCCGCAGGTCACCGTGCAGGTCTTCGCGGCCTTCGTGCACCAAAGGGCCAGCGCTTGAGCCATGGGCCGGTCGCGTACGCACCTGCTGCTGGTGTCCCACTTCAACCTGGCCAACCTGGCCAACATCCTGCGTGCCCGCGAGGACCTGCCCTGGGAGGTGTCCGTGGCGCCGCTGGACCAGGTGACGGCCGCGCTGCAAGGCCACGTCCCGCCCGGTGCATCGGCCTTGGTATGGACGCGGCCCGAGCAGGTGTCGGCCGTTTTCCGCAAGGCCGTCCACTTCCATCCGGCGGAGACGGCCGGCGCCCTGGCCGAAGTGGACGCCTTCGCCGATGGGCTGATCGCCGCCGCCGGCCGCTTCCAGGCGTTGTACGTGCCCACCTGGCAGTACCCCGTGCAGGCGCACTTCGGCACCGGTGAGCTGCGGCACGGGCCCTACGACCTGCTCGCGCGCATGGACCTGCACCTGGCCGGGCGCGTGGCCGATGTCCCGAACATCCACCGCATGCACACGGCGCGGTGGACCCATCGGGCCGGCGAGGGCGCCTGGTCCGAGCGCGCGTGGTACCTCACCAAGACGCCCTTCAACAACGCCGTCTTCCATGCCGCCGCCGATGACCTGATCGCGCACCACCGCCGCAGCACCGGCCACGCCATCAAGCTCATCGTGCTGGACCTGGACGACACCCTGTGGGGCGGCATCGTGGGCGACGACGGCTGGGAGAACCTGCGCCTGGGCGGCCACGACGCGGCGGGCGAGAGCTTCGTGGACTTCCAGCGCACCTTGCGGGGCCTGAAGGAGCGCGGCATCATGCTGGCCATCGCCAGCAAGAACGATGCGGCCGTGGCGCTTGAGGCCATGGACAAGCACCCGGAAATGGTGCTGCGCCGCGACGATTTCGTGGCCATGCGCATCGACTGGAACGACAAGGGTGCCCACATCGCCGACATGGTGCGCGAGCTGAACATCGGGGCGCAGTCGGTGATGTTCATCGACGACAATCCCGTGGAACGCTCCCGCGTACGCACCTTCCTGCCGGAAGTGTTCGTGCCCGAATGGCCGGCCAACAAACTGCTGTACGACCGCACCCTGCGCAGCCTGCCCGTGTTCGCCCTGGACGCGGCCACCGCCGAGGACGGCCGCCGCACGGCGCTGTACCAGGAAGAGGCCCGGCGCGAGCAGGCCCGCGCCGGTCATGCGGACATGGACGGCTGGCTGCGGTCCCTGGGCATGGAGGTGCGCATGGCCCCGCTGAACGATGCCGACATGGTGCGCGTTCACCAACTCTTCAACAAGACCAACCAGTTCAACCTCACCACGCGGCGATGGACGGAACAGGAACTGCGTGAACGCATGGCCGACCCGGCGCGCCCGGTGTGGTCGTTCCGCGTGAGCGACCGCTTCGGCGATGCCGGCCTCACGGGCATCCTGGGCATGGACCTGGGCGGGGACGGGGCGGTGATCACCGACCTGGTGCTGAGCTGCCGCGTGATGGGCCGCAAGGTGGAGGAGACCATGCTGCACGTGGCCGTGGAGCAGGCGCGCCGGGCCGGCAAGGCCGAGGTGACGGCCCGGCTCCTGCCCACCCCGAAGAACGGACCTTGCCGGGGCTTCATGGAACGCTCGGGTTTTGAGCAGGCCGGCGATACCTTCACTTGGGATACGGTCCGCAGCTTCCCGCAGCCGGCCACCTTGGAGCTGGTGGCCAACGGGTCGCCCGCATGAACCCCGGCACTTTGCCTCGCATGGAACCCCGTATTCCCCAAGGCCAGTGGCCCGAACAACGTACCGTACCGACCGATCGACCCGGATCGTGCCCGCACTGCCCCGCATATTGATCTTCGCCGGCTTCTTTCCACCGGACAACCGGACCGCCGCGCGGCGCCCGTATTACATGGCGCGCCATTTTGCGGACCGAGGGCATGATGTGACCGTGGTGACGCGCGAGGCGAGCAGCAACGATTGGACACCGGTGATGGACGGGATCCGGACGATCCGGTTCCCGATATCCCGCCGGACGCCCGGGCTCGGCCCTGCCGGTCGGGTGCTGGAACGCGCGCACTGGTGGCTCATGGACCGCGGCCATGTCCGGATCGCACGCACCTTGGCCGATCTGCTGCTGCCATTGGATGTATGGTCCCGTCCCGACATGGACCCACGGCGGATCGGGCAGATGGTCCCGCCGCCGGACATCGTGTTGGCCACCGGTGGGCCGTGGTCCAACTTTGAGCACGGTCACCATGCGAGCCGGCATTGGGGCTGCGCCTATGTGGTGGACTACCGCGACCCATGGACCTTGGTGCATCCCGAGGTGGGTTTGTCGGCGGTCACCTATCGAGGGCGGGGCATTACCGGGGCCTGGCGTCGGGTCCGTGCCGCCAGGCTGGAACGGCGATACACCGCCGATGCCCGGGCCGTGGTGGCGGTGACCCCGCAGGTGTTGGCCAATGCACGCGCTGTGATCGGCCCCAAGCCGGGGCTGGTGGTCTACAACGGTCATGCCCCGGCGGGCCCATCGCAGCCTCCGCGCCGGGCGGGGGGGAAGTTGGTCCTGGTATACACGGGGACCGTCTACCTGGAGCAGGAGTGGATGTTGCTGGACACCGCGCTGAAGCAGCTTCGCCACCGGCGGCCAACGGTGTACGAGGGGATCGAACTGCGGCTCATCGGTGCCACCTCGCGGGTGCCGGCGGACCGGCAAGCGGTGGAGCGGATCGTCCATGGCCATACCTGTGTGCGCGCCATTCCGGCCATGGCCCGGGACCAGGCGCTCGCCGCCCAGCGGTCCGCCGACCTGCTGCTGCACATCGGGTTCAAGGGGAAGGACGGGATATTACCGCTGAAGTTCATGGAGTACCTGCACGCGGACCGGCCGATCATGCACGTGGGCACGGGCAACGACCTCCAATGCGCATTGCTTCAGCGCACGGCCACGGGCGCCGTGTTGAGCACCCCGGAAGCGGTGGTGCGCCACCTGGAGGAGGCGCACCGCCATCATGTGGCCGGGCGGGCACAGCCGTACGCCCCGGACCGGCAGGCGCTGCAGGAGTTCACCTGGTCCGCCCAGATGGAACGTCTGCGCCTGGTGTTCCTTGATCTCGTCATGGGCCGCGCCCTTCCCACCACGCCCCGATGACCACCACCGGCCATACCCGGATCATCACCGGTTCAGCGGCCCACCTCGCGGGCGTGCGGCACCTGGCATCAAGCATGTACGGGGCCGGTGCGCACCAAGGGAAGGAGACCTTCCACGCATGGTGCTATGGCCACGACCCCCATTGCCCGCCCCATGTCGAGGGGCCGGTGGTGGCCGTGACCGACGATGGCCGCGTGACGGGCATGATGGACAAACTGTACATGGCGTGGAACGTGGAGGGCACCATCATGCGGTTCCCGTCCACCTGCAACCTGGCCATCGTTCCGGAGAGCCGCAAGGGCGGGCTTGGGGTGCGCCTGGTGCTGGCCTACATGCGCGGGGAGGAGCACGTGCTGGTGAGCGGGGCCAATGCGCAGAGCGCCCCGCTGTACCGTAGCCTGAAATACCAGGAGCTGACCGGGGCCTTCTGGGGCTGGAGGCTGTTGGCGCCGGTGCGCGCGGCGTGGCGGTACGGCATGCACCGCGCGTTGGGCCGCGAGGTGGCCATGGTCGGTGCCGCGTTGAGCGGCGAAGTGGGGGGCCATCCGTACACCAGCGCGCCGGACGCGGCGACCCTCGATGCCCTGGCCCTTCTGCTGAACGACCGCCCCCACGCGGTGCGGCCCCATTGGACCGCGGCCGGCTTGCACTGGCGGTGCTTCCACCCGCAGGGTCCACGGCACGTGCTGGTCCATGCGCCCGGTGCGCAGGGCGCGATGGAGGGTGCCTTGGTGATGGCCATCGGCAGGCGCCACGGCCTGCGCACGGCCCGGTTCATCGCGTACAACGCCCCGGGGCCCGGGCGTCTGGCCGGTCTCTTCGCGGCCGGCATCGCCTGGTGCCGCCGCCATGACGTGGACGTGGTGGGCGTCTTCACCCTGGAGCCGCACGAGGCGGACCTGCTGCGGCGAACGGGCTTCCGGCCCCGGCGCCACCCGCCCGCCACCTTCTTCCACCACCGCGACCGCGCGCGGCGCTTCGACGATGTGCTGGTGCAGGGCATCTCGTGGGACATGGGCCTGGAGGGCATGGCCTGATGGCGGGACGGCGCCGGGGACCGGGCACTTCCGGCCCCGGCCATCATCCCTGTGCCCAGGATCCATTACTTCGCGCCGTGTCCCGAGCGACGACCATAGCCATTGTGGCCCCTTGTTACAACGAGGGCGATGTGGCCGTGCGGTTCGTGCAGGAGGTGGAGGGGGTGCTGCGCGGGATGGGCCACAAGTTCATCGTGGTGATGGTGGACGATGGCTCGCTTGACGGGACGCTGGCCATGCTCAAGGCGGTCCGGACCACCGCGCCCAATGTGGAGCTGCGCGTCCTGGAACTGGACTGCAACATGGGGCAACAGGCGGCCATCGCCCAAGGACTGCACTATGCCGCAGGAACGGACGCGGAGCGGTTCGTGGTGATGGATGCGGACGGTGAGGACGACCCGGCCGCCTTGTCGGTCCTGTGCGCCATCGAGGATGTCTCGGTGGTGCTGGTGAACCGGGGGCGTCGCCATGAGGGCCTTGCTTTCCGTATCGGCTACGCGCTGTACAGGTTCGCCTTCCGGGCCATCACCCGCCGCCGGATCGCATTCGGCAACTATTCCATGGTGGACCGCCGTGTGCTGCGCGTGGCTCTGGACCGGGGCTTCGTCCATTATGCCGCCTTCCTTTCCCGGCTGCGCGTGCGCACCCGGATGATCGTCCACGACCGGCGCCCACGCTTCGACGGGCGGTCCAAGGTGGGCTTCCAGGGTCTGGGCCTCCATGCGTTCCGGTCGCTGATCGAATACGGTGAAGAATTGCTCGCCGTGCTGCTCAAGGGCTTCATCCTGCTGGGCGCGGCCTCGGTGCTTTCCATCGGTGCCATTCTCTGCATCCGCCTGTTCACCTCCCTGGCCGTGCCCGGTTGGGCGAGCCTGCTCAGCGTGTCCTTGTTCAACTCCACGCTCCTGTGCCTGGGTTTCCTCACCATGGGCCTGTGGTTGGCCAACGCGATGCAGCGGCGGGCCAACCGGTCCGCGCCCATGTACAAAGTGCATTGACATGGGCGAGGCGGCGTACGTGGGCACCGAGCTGGAGCTGTTCCGGCATGCCGTGCGTTGGAAACGGTACTTCAGCGGCGTCCTGCGGCCATACGTGCGCGGGCGGGTGCTGGACGTGGGCTGCGGCATGGGCGTCAATGCGGAGTACCTATGGAACCCGGCCGTTTCCGCGTACACGTTCCTGGAACCGGACCCCGACCTGTTGGCCCAGGTGAATGCCCACGTGAGCACCCCCGCATTGAGGCAAGCCGAACGGATCAGGGGCACCACCGCCGATCTGGAGCCGGGCAGCCGTTTCGACACCGTGATGTACCTGGACGTGCTGGAGCATATCAGCGACAGCCATGCCGAGCTTCGGCGGGCCAGCGACCTGCTCGTGCCCGGCGGCCACCTGTTGGTGGTGGTGCCGGCCTTCAACATGCTGTACAGCCCGTTCGACAAGGCCATCGGGCACCACCGCCGGTACACCCGCAAGCTCCTGCGCTCCGAACTGCCATCGGGAACGACCATCGTCCGTGCCCGATACCTGGACTGCCTCGGGGCCCTCCTCTCCTTGGGGAACAAGTTGCTCCTGCGCAACAGCGCCCCCACCATGGCCCAAGTCCTCTTCTGGGACCGCACGATCGTGCCGATGAGCCGGGTGGTGGACCCGCTCATGTTCCGTTCCTTCGGGCGGTCATTGATATCCGTGGTCCGCAAGGTTTGATCGGAACGATGCTGGACCTTCGAGAGACCACCGAAGGCGCCCCGTCCAACGGGATGCTCCCCTGTTGGCGCAAGGTCCGTGCATGGCACATGGCAGTGGTCGCCACGCTGTTCATCGCCCTGCTCCATACGCCCATGCTCCTGCGGGGCGATGACGCGTACGTGACGGTGCATGACAACCTGGACAGTGAACTCACCTACCTGCCCGTGCTGCATGCCTCCGGGCACCTGTTGAGCACCGCGCCCGAGGCCCGTATCGAGCAAGTGATGGGCGGTATACCGCGCAGCTTCTACCGGAGCGGCCTCAATGTGGTGGTGGCCCTGTTCGGCGTGCTCCCCCCCCATACGGCATACGCCCTGCTGAAGATGGGCACCCACCTGATCGCGCTCCTCGGCATGTATTGGTTGCTGGCCCGCCATTGGCGCTGGGACCGGCCCTTGCGGTGGGTCCCGTGGGCCGTGGCCGTCGGGTTCGCGGTGATCCCGACGTACGTGATCTACGGGCCCTATGTGGCCATGCAGCCGGTGCTCTTGTGCGCTTTTTTGGCCTTCCGCAATGGTACATGGAGATGGTGGGACGTGGCCGTTGTCCTGGTCTTCCCCTTCATGTCCGTCAACTATATGATCACGCCTTTCGCCCTGGCCGGCCTGGCCATGCTGGTGCTCCATGACCTTGTGCGCCGCCGTGCCCCGGCGCCGGCCTTTCTGGGCATGATGGGCCTGCTCGTGGTGGTGATGGTGGGGGTGGAGGCCGGTCTGCTCAGGTCCATGTTCATGGGCTCCGGCCTGGTGTCCCATCGCACGGAGTGGCGGGTCCATGACCTGGTCCAAGACCCGACGTTCGGCACCATCCTGCGGCAGGCGAAGGCCCTGTTCCTGCACGGCCAATACCACTCCGGCCTGTTCTACTCCGTTCCCGTCCTGATCGCCGCCGCCCTGTCCATCG
Organism: Flavobacteriales bacterium; assembly: GCA_034002325.1. Lineage (GTDB taxonomy): Bacteria > Bacteroidota > Bacteroidia > Flavobacteriales_F > PHOS-HE28 > PHOS-HE28. The sequence continues at coordinate 7,256 of JAVFAQ010000024.1, forward strand.
CCCTGGCGCGTGACCGGGCCTCCGGCGCCACGATCATGCTCCTGGTGGCGTTGATCGCGATCTTCATCCTGTTGTTCCCGCTGTACAGCTTGTTGCTCTCCCTTTGGGGCGACGAGGTGCGCCTGCTGCGCGTGTTCACCTGGAACCGGTTCTTCGTGCTCACGCCGTTGCTCTGGATGTTGGTGCTGGCCGCGGCGGCCCGGGCCCTGGCCGTCCGAGGGCGAGGGGTGCTGGTGGCCGTGCTGGCGATCGCCCACATTTACTTGGCCGTGCGCAATGACAGCGAGGCCATGGACAATCTGGTCGCCGGAGCGGGCGGCGAAGTGCCGGGCCCCAGTTTCCGCGAGTTCTACTCGCCCGAGGTGTTCCAGCAGGTCAGTGAGGCCATCGGGGGCGGCCCCGGGACGGCCCGGGTGGCATGCCTCGGGTTCCCTCCCAACGTGGCCCAGTTCAACGGGCTGCATACAGTGGACAGCTACCAGAACAATTATGAACTGGCGTACAAGCATCGATTCCGCAAGGTGATCGCCAAGGAGCTGGGGAAGAACGAGGAGTTGCGGACCTACTTCGACTATTGGGGCAGCCGGTGTTACCTATGGTCGGCCGAGCTGGGCAAACGGTTCGACTTCCACGCAGGGAACCGGGTGCAGGTGACCGGGCTCGATATCGACCTGGAGGCCCTCGCCGGCCTGGGCGCCACCCATATCCTCGCCGCTGTTGAGATCGGTGGGCCGTTGGCGCGGGAACTCAGGCACATCGGCGTGTATGGCAACGACCGGTGTGCGTGGCGCCTCCATGTGTACGCCCTGTGACCGCGGCCTTCGGCACGCCGGCCGAGGCACGGACCACGGCCGTCCGGTTTACCTTCGGCCGCCCGGCCATGACCGGTGAGCGAATGAGGATCGAAGTGGATGCCCGGAAGTGGCGGTGGCTGCCCGACCTGACCGAGCTGTGGACGCACCGCGACCTGCTGGCCACCCTGGCCATGCGCGACATCCGCGTGCGCTACGCACAGACCCGCCTGGGCCTGCTCTGGGCATTGGTGCAGCCGCTGGTCACCCTGGGCATCATGGTGCTCGTGTTCCATCGCGCCGCCAAGGTGGACACCGCCCCCGTGCCGTACGTGCTCTTCGCCATGAGCGGCATCACCGCATGGACCTACTTCGCCTTCGTGCTGAAGGAATCGGGCGCATCGCTCATCGGCGCCCAGGAGATGGTGCGCAAGATCTACTTCCCCCGCCTGGTGATCCCGCTGAGCAAGTCCATGGTGGGCCTGATGGACCTGCTGGTGGCGCTGCTGCTGCTGGGCCTGATGTTCGCGATGCACGGGGTGATGCCGCCCGGGCGCGTGCTGTGGCTGCCGGTGTTCCTGCTGGGCATCCTCATGGCCGGTGTGGGCGTGGGCATCTGGGTGAGCGCCCTCACGATCCGCTTCCGCGACCTGCAGCACGTGATCCCGGTGCTGGTGCAGCTGGGCCTGTTCATCACCCCGGTGGCCTACCCGGCCGAACTTGTCACCGATGCGCTTCCGGCGGCCGGGCAGGTGGCCTATTTCCTCAACCCCATGGCCGGCCTGACGGAAGGCTTCCGCTGGAGCCTGCTGGGCACGGGCACCTTGGGCTGGCCCTGTGCCATCTCCGTGGCCATGTCCGTGGTGCTGCTGCTCACCGGCCTGGTGTACTTCCGTTCCATGGAGCGCGTGGTGGCCGACCTGATATGAGCAGCACCGCCGCATACGGGCCGCCCGCCGCGAACGCATTCCCCGCCGCATGAGCGCACGCATGATCACGGTGGAAGGGATCGGCAAGGAGTACCGCATCGGCGGGCCCCGCGCCCTGGACCTGCGCGCCGGCCTGAAGGAGAACCTGCGCCGCATGATGGACGGCGGCCGCGACCGCTTCTGGGCCGTGCAGGACGTGAGCTTCCACCTGGACCGCGGCGAGGCGCTGGGCGTGATCGGCCGCAACGGCGCCGGCAAGAGCACCCTGCTGAAGATCCTCTCGCGCATCACCCATCCCACGGCGGGCCGCTTCCGCATCAATGGCCGCGTGAGCTCGTTGCTGGAGGTGGGCACCGGCTTCCACCCCGAGTTGAGCGGCCGCGAGAACATCTTCCTCAACGGCACCATCCTGGGCATGCGCCGCGCCGAGGTGAAGCGGAAGTTCGACGAGATCGTGGACTTCAGCGGCGTGGAGCGCTTCCTGGACAACCCCGTGAAGCATTACAGCAACGGCCAGCGCGTGCGCCTCGCCTTCGCCGTGGCCGCCCACCTGGAGCCGGACCTGCTGATCATCGACGAGGTGCTCGCCGTGGGCGACGCCGAGTTCCAGCGCAAGTGCCTGGGCAAGATGAAGGACGTGACCGGCCACGGCCGCACCGTGCTCTTCGTGAGCCACAACATGAGCGCCATCAACAGCCTGTGCGACCGCTGCTTGCTGCTCACCGATGGCCGGGTGGAGGTCATGGGCGGCACCACCGAGGTCACCGCGCAATACCTGCGGGCCAACGACGACCAGGTGGCCGGCCGGACCGACCTGGGCCACCTGCCCGTGAGCAAGGACGGCGCGGGCCGGATCACCGGCCTGCGCTGGGCCGATGCCACCGGCCGCACCCTGGAGCACGTGGCCCTCACCGAGGCCTTCCGCCTGGAGGTCGATTTCGAGATCGCCGCCCCCGGCTTCAAGCCCCAGCCCGTGGTGCAGCTCTTCAACAGCAAGGGCGAGATGGCCTTCATGACCTTCGCCGGCGAGGGCGACCACCCCACCGCACCGGGCCGCTACCGCGCCACCCTGCACTTCCCCGCGCACCTGTTCAACGAGGACACCTACTACGTGTCCCTTTGGCTGTGTACCTGGCTGCCGCATAAAGTGCATCTTGTGCTGGAGAACGCCACGCGCATCCGTGTGCTCGACGACCTGGGCTCGCCCACGCGCGCACCCAGCTATGCCCGCGTGCTGGGCATCCTGCGCCCGCGGTTCCAGTGGCACATCGGACCTGTGAACGATACGACCGCATGAACATCCTCATCACCGGTGGAGCGGGATATGTGGGCAGCGTGCTCGCCCGCGAGGCCCTGCGCCATGGCCACGGCGTCACCGCCATCGACCCGCTCTGGTTCGACCCCGCCACCCCGTTGGCCCACATGGGCACCCCCGGATACCGCTTCGTGCGCGGCGACATGGGCGATGAACGCACCATGCGCCCACTGCTGGAACACGCCGACCTGGTGGTGCACGCCGCCGCCGTGGTGGGCGACCCGGCCAGCAAGCTCTTCCCGGACCTCACCACCTACACCAACACCGAGGCCGCCCGTCGCGTGATCGGCTGGTGCCGGGCCGCCGGCGTGAAGCGGTTCTTCTTCCTCAGCACCTGTTCCAACTACGGCGTGTCCGATGGCCTGGCGAACGAGGAGACCCCGTTGAACCCCTTGTCGCTCTACGCCCGGTCCAAGGTGGAGATCGAGCGGCACCTGATGGACGACGTGGGCGACATGGACTGGGTGATCGGCCGCCTATCCACCGTGTACGGCATTTCACCGCGGATGCGCTTCGACCTCACCGTGAACGATTTCGCCATGACCGCCTGGCGCGACGGGGCGTTGGAGATCTTCCTGCCCGAGTCCTTCCGGCCGTACATCCACGTGCGCGACCTGGCCCGCACGGTGCTCGCCCTCTCCGAGACCTTCCCCACGGTGCGCAACCAGGTGTTCAACGTGGGCTTCGAGGGGGAGAACCACCGCAAGATCGACATCGCCCGGGCGGTGGTGGAAGCCATGCCCGCCACGCGGATCGAGATCCTCAAGGACGGCGGCGACCTGCGCGATTACCAGGTGGACTTCAGCAAATTGCACCGGGCCGTGCACCTCGAGCGGCAGCATGATGTCCGGTCCACCATCGCGGAGGTCCGGGACGTGCTGGAGATGCGCCTGTTGACCGACCCGCGTGCCGCACACCACCACAACACCTCGCCCGTGCTCCATGCCCCGTGGGACCTGAAGCCCGCGGACCGCACGATGCCCAGCGCATGACGCCCGACGCCCGGTTCCGCCATGTGATCGCCGGCATACGCGATCTTTTTCCCGCCGGGGAACAGGTCCACCTGCACGTGCCCTGGTTCGACCGGGCCGATGAGGAGGCCGTGGCCGCCTGTGTGCGCAGCAGCTTCGTCTCGTCGGTGGGGGCGGAGATCGCCGGCTTCGAGCAGGAGCTCGCCGCCTTCGTGGGCGCACCGCATGCCGTGGCCGTGGTGAACGGCACCGCCGCCCTGCACATCGCCCTGCTGCTGGCCGGCACCGCCCCCGGCGACCTGGTGATCACCCAGGCGTTCACCTTCATCGCCACCGCCAACGCCATCGTGCATGCCGGTGCGCGGCCCGTGTTCGTGGACATCGACCCCGGCACCCTCGGCATGTCCCCCGAGGCCCTGCGCACGTTCCTGGACGGCGCATGCACCATGCGCGCGGGCGTGTGCATGCACCGGGCCACGGGCGCGCGGGTGCGGGCCTGCGTGCCCATGCACACCTTCGGGATGTGCGCCCGCGTGGAGGAGATCGCCGCCATCTGCGCCGACCATGGCCTGGTGCTGGTCGAGGACGCCGCCGAGGCCCTGGGTTCCCGCGTGGGCCAACGCCACGCCGGTACTTTTGGCGCCATGGGCACCTTCAGCTTCAACGGCAACAAGATCATCACATGCGGTGGTGGCGGCGCGGTGGTGTGCCATGATGCCGAGCTGGCCCGCCACGCGAAGCACATCACCACGCAGGCCAAGCGGCCGCATCCCTGGGAGTTCGCGCACGACGCGGTGGGCTTCAACCACCGGATGCCCGCCCTCAATGCCGCGCTGGCCCGCAGCCAGATGGCCAAGTTGCCGCACAACCTCGCCCGCAAACGCGACCTGCACCATCGTTACCGGGAGCTGTTCCAAGGATCGCCGTGGCAGTTGGTGGCCGAGCCGCCGGGCACCACCGCCAACCACTGGCTCAACACCCTGCTGCTGCGCGACCGGGCCGAGCGGGACGCCTTCCTGGCCGCCACCCATGCCGCCGGCGTGCTCACCCGGCCCGCCTGGGAACCCCTGCACACCCAGCCCATGTACGCCGGTGACATCCGCGGCGGGCTGGCGGTGACCATGGACATGCACCAGCGGGCCGTGAGCCTGCCCAGCAGCGCCACGCCATGAAGCGGCGGCGGGTCATATTGCTCGGCGCCGGCGGCCATGGCCGGTCCGTGATCGACATCATGCGCTCAGGCGGCGCATGGGAACCCTTCGGCATCCTGGACCCCCGTGCGGCATTGCCCGATGTGGACGGCGTACCGGTGATCGGTGACGACGGGCGCATCGCTGAGCTGGTGGCCGCCGGTCATCATTTCCATGTCGCCGTGGGCCATGTGGCGGGCCCGGCCACCGCACGCCGTGGGCTGTATGAATTGTTGACGCGGCACGGCGCCGCCTTGGCCACCGTCACCTCGCCGCTGGCCCACCGCTCGCCCGCAGCGACATTGGGGGCCGGGACATTGCTGGCGCACGGGGCCATCGTGGGGCCGGGCGCGGCTTGCGGCGCGAACGTCATCATCAATTCCATGGCGACCGTGGAGCACGACTGCGTCATCGGCGACCACGTACACGTATGTCCGGGGGCCGTGCTGGGCGGCGGAAGCACCGTCGGGGAAGGTTCCCTGGTGGGCAGCGGGGCCACCGTGAAACAAGGCGTGCGCATCGGCCGCGACTGCACCGTGGGTGCCGGTGCCGTGGTGCTCGCCGATGTGCCCGACGGCACCACCGTGGTGGGCGTGCCGGCGAAACCCTTGCAGCGATGAACGAACGACATGCCCCGGTGCGCGTCATCGCCGAGGCCGGCGTGAACCACAACGGCGACCGCGACCGGGCGCTGGCCCTGGTGGACGTGGCCGCCGAGGCCGGGGCGGACATGGTGAAGTTCCAGACCTTCAAGGCCGAGCGCATCGTCTCGCCGCATGCGCCCAAGGCCGCCTACCAGCAGCGCACCACGGGCACCGGCGAAAGCCAGCTGGACATGGTGCGCCGCCTGGAGTTGAGCGAGGCCGACCACGATGCCATCATCGCGCGGTGTGCGCAGCGTGGCATCGCCTTCCTGTCCACCCCGTTCGACATGGAGAGCATCGAACTGCTGGTGCGCAAGGGCGTGCAATTGGGCAAGGTCCCCAGCGGCGAGGTCACCCACAAGGCCCACTTGCAGGCCATGGCGCGTGCCTTTCCGCAGGTGATCATGAGCACGGGCATGTGTACGCTCGATGAGGTGCGCGCCGCGGTGGACGTGCTGCTCGGCGCCGGTGCTTCGCGCGATGCCATCACCCTGCTGCACTGCAACACCGAATACCCCACGCCCATGGCCGATGTGAACCTGCGGGCCATGCGCACCCTCGCCCGGGAGCTGGGCATGCCCGTGGGCTACAGCGACCACACGCTCGGCATCGAAGTGCCCATCGCGGCGGTGGCCATGGGCGCCACGGTGATCGAGAAGCACTTCACCCTGGACCGTTCCCTGCCCGGGCCGGACCATGCGGCCTCGCTGGAGCCCGATGAGCTGCGGGCCATGGTGCGCGCCGTGCGCCACATCGAGCAGGCGCTGGGTGATGGCGTGAAGGCGCCCACCCCCAGTGAGATCGGCAATCGCGCCATCGCCCGGCGCAGCATCCACATCACTGCGGACCTGCCCGCCGGCACGGTGCTGGAGGCCCACCACTTGGCGATGCTGCGGCCCGGTGACGGCATCTCGCCCATGGACCAGGACCAGGTGCTGGGCCGCACGCTTTGCCGACCTTTGGCCGCCGGGGCCCGCCTGGCGCCCACCGACCTGGCATGAGGATAAGCCTGCTCACCAGCAGCCGTGCCGACTTCGGCATCCAACTGCCCCTGGTGCGCGCCCTGGAGGCCGAACCCGGCATGCACCTGCGCACGATCGCCTTCGGCAGCCACGCCGATCCCCGTTACGGCCACACCGTGCGCGAGGTGCAGGAGGCGCTGAAGCAGGCACCGATGACGCTGCCGCCGGTGCTCGAGACGGACGACCCCGCCGGCATCGCACGGGCCATGGGCGCCACCATGCAGCAGTTCGCCTCCGTTTGGGCCGAAGGCGGCACCGACCTGATCATCGCCCTGGGCGACCGCTACGAGATGTTCGCGGCGGTGGCGGCCAGCCTGCCCTTCGGCATACCGGTGGCCCATCTGCACGGCGGCGAGACCACCCTCGGCGCCATCGACAACGCGCTGCGGCACGCCATCACCCACATCGCCGCCCTGCACTTCACCGCGGCCGCGCCCTACCGCGAGCGCGTGGTGCGCATGCTGGGGCACGAACGCGGCGTACACGACACCGGTGCGCTCAGCTGCGACAACCTGCGCACCATGCGCATCATGGACGTGGACGAATTGCGGGCCGCGCACGGCGTGGACCTGGGCAGGCCCACCGTGCTGGTGACGCTGCACCCGGAGACCGTGCGCCCCGAGCGCGCCGATGCCCATGCCGAGGCGTTCATCGAGGCCCTGCGCCGGGTGGAGCAACGCTACCGGGTGCTGATCACCATGCCCAATGCCGATACCCACGGCACACGGCTGCGGAAGCGGCTGCTGCACCACCTCGCGGGCAACCCGCGCGCGCAGGGCGTGGAGAGCCTCGGCACCGCGGGCTACCTTGCGTGCATGGCCCACTGCGCCTTCATGCTCGGCAACACCTCCAGCGGGTACATCGAGGCGGCATGGTTCCCCAAGCCGGTGATCGACGTGGGCGAGCGCCAGACCGGCCGCATCGTCACGCCCAACATCCGGCGCGTGCCCTTCGACGCCGACCGCATCATGGCCGCAGTGGACGCGATCGAGGGGCAGGGCCCGATCGCCCCGGTGCGCATCTACGGCGACGGCCATGCGGCCGAACGGATGATGGCCGAACTGCGGGCATTCGCCGTGAAACGAACGGACGCATGATCGGAACCGAACAGCACCTGGTGGGCCCGGGAACCTCGCTGGGCGATGCCATGTCCCGATTGGGCCGGACCGGTCTGCACCTCACCCTGTTCGTGGTGGATGCCGACGGCAGGCTGCTGGGCAGCATCACCGATGGCGACATCCGGCGTGCCTTGTTGGGCGGGGCCACGCTGGCTTCGCCCGTCTCCGCCATCATGAACACGCGCCCGCAGCACTTGGCCGTTGGCGAGGCCGCCATCGGCCGCCTCGCCCGCATGCGCGAGCAGGGCCTGCGATTGGTGCCCTTGGTGAACGTCACGGGGCATGTGACGGGCATGG
>JAVFAQ010000025.1:0-15431 GCA_034002325.1 Flavobacteriales bacterium
TGCAGGATGATGAAAAGCACCTTGAAGTGGTAGTCCTGCTCATTGCCCACGGTGTAGATCAGGCGGGAGAGGCCGGGGTGCTCTTCGAAGCGGCGGATGGCGGTGCCGATGTCCTGCGTGATGTACAGGCTGGTGCCGTCGGCGCGCAGCAGCACCTTCCGGTCCTGGCCGTGGTCGGTGTTGTCCACCCATACGCTGCCGTCGTCATCACGCACGAACACGCCCTTTTCCAGGCCCTTGAGCACGTCGTCGCGGCCCAGCAGATAGGTGTCGCTCTCGTAGTAGTCCTTGTCGAAGGCCACGCCGGCGCGCGCGTAGGTGGCGTTGAAGCCCGCGTACACCCAGCCGTTCATGGTCGCCCACAAGCTGCGCACGGCGGGGTCGCCGGCCTCCCATTGGCGCAGCATCTCCTGTGCGGCCAGCAGGATCGGGGCGTTCTTTTCCGCATCGTCCTGCGCCGTGCCTTCCGCCATCATGGCGGCTACCTCGGCCTTGTACAGCTTGTCGAACTCCACGTAGTACTTGCCCACGAGCTTGTCCCCTTTCAGCCCACTGCTTTCGGGGGTCTCGCCTTGGCCTGCGCGCTGCCATGCGAGCATGCTCTTGCAGATGTGGATGCCGCGGTCGTTGATCACCTGCACCTTCACCACTTCGTGGCCCACGGCCTCCAGGATGCGGCTCACGCTCCACCCCAGGAAGATGTTCCGCAGGTGCCCCAGGTGCAACGGCTTGTTGGTGTTGGGGCTGGCGTACTCCACCATCACCTTCTCGCCGGTGGGCGGGAAGCGGAGGATGTCCGTTCCCTGCGCCTGCCGGAAGAAGTCCAGCCAGTAGGCGTCGGCGATCACGATGTTCAGGAAGCCCTTCACCACGTTGAAGCGCTCCACCGCGTCCACGTGCGCCACCAGGTGCTCGCCGATGGCGCGGGCGGTCTGCTCCGGCCCCTGGCCGCTCACCTTCAGGAAGGGGAAGACGTTGATGGTGATGTCGCCCTCGAAATCCGGGCGGGTCTGCTGGAAGGCCGGTCCGCGGTGGTCCGGCCCGGTGCCGAACAGGTCCGTGAACGCGCGTTGCAGCGCCGGGATGAGAAGGGCATGCAGTCTGTCCTGGAACATGGGGGTGCAAAGGAATGGATTGCGGCCGTTCCGCATCTGCCCGGGAAGGCCGCGCGGGCGTCCTATTTCGCCCACTGGTGGTACAGCAGGGCGACCACGCCCAAGGCGATGGCCGCCAGCACCAGCACGGTGATGAAGATGCCGCGGGTGGCGGGCATGTCGTTGGGCTGGTGGTCCTCCAGTTCCTCGGGCAGGCCCGCCGGCTCGTTGTAATGATCGTCGGGGCGCATGGCCACGGGGCCGCAAACGCCGTACCCGCCGGCATACTTGCGCGCTGCGCGATGGGCCGGGGTGCGGTGCGCCGGGGAGGGCGTGGTGCGGACGGGGGATCGGCGCCCCGATCGGGGGCATGCGGGCCATGGCGGTCACGGCCCGGGCCGCAGCGCTCAGGCCCCGCCGGGCAGGAAGTTCTCCGCGATCATGCACCGCACGCTGCCACCGCCCGCCCGCTCGATGACGGGAATGGGCACGGGCACTAATTGGGCGTGGCGCTCCAAGGCCATGCGCTGGTCGGGTCCGAGGGCCTCGTAGGCGGTCTGGCTCAGGAAGATGCAATGGTCGGTGGGCCGTGCCGTGGGAGGGGCGACGGTGCTCGGGGCCGCTCCCCGGAGTTCCAACGCATTGCCCACATACCGGTGCATCTGTTCCAGCGAGATGGGGACCACCTGGCGGCCGGTGGCTTCCAGCTCCTGCACCAGTTCCGCCCGTTCGCCGGGGTAGGGCACGGCCTCCAGGCAGAGCATCGCCCACCGCGCGCCGATGCTCATGACCACATTGGTGTGGTACACGGGCTGGCCGGTGAGGGTGCCGTCCATGGTGGCGGTGAAGGCGATCGGGTCGTAGCGCATCCGTTCACACCAATCCCGCACGGCCCCGGGCGTGGTGCGGGGCGAAAGGCAGGCGAAGGCGCGGCGGTGGGTGCGGTCCAGCACCAGGCTGCCGGTGCCTTCGAGGATGCGGCCGTCGTTCTCCCACGCGGCCAGGTCGATCCGCTCGACCACGGTGAAGCCCTCGCGCGCCAAGGCGGCCGCCAGCCCGGGATCGCGCTCGCGGCGGCGCGACGGCGTGAGCATGGGGTAGGTCACCAGGCGGCCATCGGCATGGGTGCTGAACCAGTTGTTGGGGAAGACCGCGTTGGGTGCGGTGGGGTCCACGGGGTCCAGCACGGTGGTGCGGATGCCGCAGTGGCGCAGGGCATCGAGCAGGGCATCGAACTCCTCGGCGGCCCGGCGCCCGGCCTCGCCGCCGTCCATTTGCCGCTGGAAGGCGTTGCTGGCCGCGGTCTCGGGGTCGTGGCCGAAGCCCGTGGGACGGACGAGGATCACGGCGGAGGCGGTACCCATGCCTGTACGGGCCGGCTATCGGTTGCGCAGGATGGGGAACAGCGGCTCCAGGATCCCGAGGGTGGCCTCGGCCATGTCGTTCTTGTCGCCCAGCGCGGGGTTGATCTCCACCACGTCCAAGGTGGCCGTGCGCGGGTCGCGGCAGAAGCCTTGGAGCAGGGTGGAGGCCTCATCGGTGGTGAGGCCGCCCGGGACCGGGGTGCCCGTGCCCACGGAGATGGAGGGGTCCAGGCTGTCCACGTCGAAGCTGATGTGCAGGCGTTTGCAATCGCCCAGGTGGGCGCGGGTCTCGTCCACGGCCCATTGGGCGCCCTTGTCGCGGAGCTCTTCCACGGTGATCACCTTGATGCCATGCTCCTTGATGATGGCCGCCTCCTCGGCCTCGTAGTCGCGCAGGGCGATGTACACCAGGTCGCGGGGCTGGAGCTTGGGCCCGTTGATGCCGATCTTCCGCAGGCGGTCCCAAGTGGCCATGGTATACACCTGCGGGCGGTTGCGGCCCTTCTTCTCGATGTGCATGAGCAGGGCCAGGGGCATGCCGTGCACATTGCCGCTGGGGGTGGTCCAGGGGCTGTGCAGGTCGGCATGGGCATCGATCCACACCACGCCGAGGCGCTCCTTGGGGTAGGCCATCTTGGTGCCGGAGACCGAGCCGACGGCGATCGAATGATCACCTCCGACAACGATGGGGAAGATGTTGTTCCTCTGGAACTTGTACACCTCAAAGGCGAGATCGCTCTCGAAGCGGATCAGGCCGTCGATATGGTGGGCGTTGGGCGAGGAGTCATCCTCATAGAGCACGTCGTTCTCATCGTGCAGGATGCTCTCCTCGGCATGGCCGAAGAGCTCGCTGCCCAGCTTCCAGGCGGCCACGCGCAGGGCGGCCATGCCCATGCTGGTGCCGCGGGTGCCGGCCCCGATCTCCGAGGCGGCTTCGATCAATCGTACTTCCATGGTGGGTGCCGCATGCTGCGGCCGTGCGAAGGTAACCGCCATGGGCCAGGGCCGTGGAACCCCGCGCGGCATCGCCGCGTAACAGGGGCCGTTCCAACGCCCGCGCCCCTTTTGAAGCCGTTCCGCCCGCCCACCTTCGCGCTGCTGTTGCTCTGTTCGGGCTGTGGGCAGGGGTTGTTCGACGGGCGCCCCGATACCGGCACCATCGAGTACGCGCTGAGCTTCCCGGACCAGGCGGCGAACGGGATCATGAGCGGGATGCTGCCGGAGAAGACCACCTTGGCGTTCACCGGCGACCGGCAAGTGGCCGAGCTGAGCGCCGCCATGGGCCTGTTCCGCACCTCGATGATCATGGACGGCCAAGGGCGCACCATGGACTACCAGCTCACCCTGATGGGCAAGCGGATCACGGCCAAACTGGAGGCGGCGGACATCCTGGAGTACTTCAGTGCGGGCGGCCGGCCCACGATCGTGCATACCCAGCGACGCGACACCGTGGCGGGCTTCCCGTGCCGGCATGCGATCGCCATCTTCCCGCGGCTGGAGTGCCCGGAGGTGGAGCTCTGGTACACCGATGAGATCGCCCTGAACGCCCCGAACTGGATGAACCCTTACGCCGAGGTGGAGGGCGTGCTGCTGCGCTACGAGATGGTGCACCATGGCCTGCGCATGCGCATGGACGCCAGCAGCGTGCGGCCCGGCCAGGTGGACCCCGCGAAGTTCGCCGTGGGCGAGGATTTCCAGCGGGTGAGCCCGGCCATGCTGAAGGAGGAGATGGACGAAGTGCTCGGCTCGTTCCAGCAGTAGACGCCCGCACGGCCCGGCGGCCTGCGGCGGTTTCCACGGCCATCCTGTTGATAATAGCGGCCCGCGTGCCCGCGTTAACCCATGGCGCCCCGGTACTTTTGGGTCGCTACACAGGCGCGCGCTTCCCCGGAACGGCGCGCCCCAACACATCGGGCCATTGGCAACGAAGAACAGGGATCGCGGCAGGGACGGCAAGGGCCGGGCAGGAGGCAAGGGCGGCCCCGGGGCATGGGTCCGCTTCCGGGCGTTCGTGCGTGATGAGCGCACGCACAAGACGCTGGGCCTTCTGCTGGTGCTCTTCGCCGCGTACCTCGTGGTGGCCTATGTCTCCTACCTCTTCACCTGGCGGATCGACCAGGACCTGATGGCGCGCAGTTGGGGCGCCATCCTGGGCACCGATGTGCAGGCCGCCAACTGGCTGGGCAAGCTCGGGGCGATCGTCGCCCACCGCAGCATCCATCTGTGGTTCGGCATCGCCGCCTTCGTGCTGCCGGTGTGGTGCTTCCTGCTGGGCGTGCGCACGCTGCTGGGCACCTGGCTGCTGCCCGCCCGCAAGGCGCTGGGGTGGACCGCCATGGCGCTGTTCTGGCTGCCGGTGGTGCTGGGCTTCCTCTTCCGCGGCGAGCTGGGTTACCTGGGCGGCGGGCTGGGGCACACCATCAACCTGCACCTCCCCGGCCTGCTGGGCCGCTTCGGCACCGGCGCGCTCATCCTTTTCGCCCTGGGCGCCTTCGTGGTGGCGGTCTTCAACCCGTCCGTGCAACCCGTGCTGGACTTCCTGGCCAGGCTGCGCCCCGCCCCGCGCGAGGCCGAAGAGGAGGCCGTGCCGGCGCCCGAGGCCCCCGTGCGCCGTCGCCCCGTGCCCGCCCCTTCCGCCGAAGAGGCCCCCATGGAGCTGGAAGTGGAGCCCACCGCCGAGGCGCCCGTGCCCGCCGGGGAGGGTGCGGAGATGGAGGTGGACGGCCCGGTGGCCGAAAGCGCCCCCGCAGCGGACGGGCCCCTGGCCGAGACCGGCGAGGAGAACGGCTTCAGTGTGCAGGTGGCGCAGGAGGAGGCCACCCTGAGCGAGGACGAGATCGAGGAGAAGCTGCAGGAGTTCGGCGAGTACGACCCCACCCTGGACCTGAGCAGCTATGAGCCGCCGCCGCTGGACCTGCTGGCCGACCATGGCACCGGCGAGATCACCGTGACCAAGGAGGAACTCGAGGCCAACAAGGACCGCATCGTGGAGACCCTGGGCCACTACAACATCGGCATCGAGAAGATCAAGGCCACCATCGGCCCCACGGTGACGCTCTACGAGATCATCCCCAAGGCCGGGGTGCGCATCAGCAAGATCAAGAACCTGGAGGATGACATCGCGCTGAGCCTCGCCGCGCTGGGCATCCGCATCATCGCGCCCATCCCCGGCAAGGGCACCATCGGCATCGAAGTGCCCAACAGCAAGCCGCAGATCGTGGGCATGCGCGCGGTGGTGGCCAGCGAGAAGTTCCAGAACAGCACCATGGACCTGCCCCTGGTGCTGGGCAAGACCATCAGCAACGAGACCTTCGTGACCGACCTGGCCAAGATGCCCCACCTGCTGATGGCCGGCGCCACGGGCCAGGGGAAATCGGTGGGGCTCAACGCGATCCTGGTGAGCCTGCTCTACAAGAAGCACCCCAGCCAGCTGAAATTCGTGCTGGTGGACCCGAAGAAGGTGGAGCTGACGCTCTTCAACAAGATCGAGCGCCACTTCCTGGCGAAGCTGCCCGGCGAGGGCGAGCCCATCATCACCGACACGAAAAAGGTGGTGGCCACGCTCAACAGCCTGTGCATCGAGATGGACGAGCGCTACGAGCTGTTGAAGGACGCCGCCGTGCGCAACATCAAGGAGTACAACGCGAAGTTCATCAAGCGCCGCCTCAACCCCGAGAACGGCCACCGCTTCCTGCCGTACATCGTGCTGGTGGTGGACGAGTTCGCGGACCTGATCATGACCGCGGGCCGCGAGGTGGAGACACCGATCGCCCGCCTGGCCCAGCTGGCCCGCGCCATCGGCATCCACCTGATCATCGCCACCCAGCGGCCCAGCGTGAACATCATCACCGGCACCATCAAGGCCAACTTCCCGGCGCGCATCGCCTTCCGCGTCACCAGCAAGATCGACAGCCGCACCATCCTCGATGCCGGCGGCGCGGACCAGCTGATCGGCCGGGGCGACATGCTGCTGAGCACCGGCAACGACCTGATCCGCATCCAGTGCGCCTTCGCCGACACGCCCGAGGTGGACCGCATCACCGAGTTCATCGGCAACCAGCGCGGCTACCCCGATGCCCTGATCCTGCCCGAGGTGCCCACCGATGACGGTGACGGCGGCCTGGACCTGGAGGACGGCGACCGCGACAGCATGTTCGAGGACGCCGCGCGCCTGGTGGTGCAGACCCAGCAGGGCAGCACCTCGTTGATCCAGCGCAAGTTGAAGCTGGGCTACAACCGGGCCGGCCGCATCGTGGACCAATTGGAGGCCGCCGGGGTGCTGGGCCCCTTCGAGGGCAGCAAGGCCCGCCGCGTGCTCATCCCCAACGAGGCCGCCCTGGAGGCCCACCTGAACCACGGCGTGGAGGCCGGCTGAGCACGCCCTGCCCGCGCGGCCGGCGCCTACCTTCACGCCATGACCCCCGAGGAACGCGCCATCGCGATCGTGGACCGGATGTACGACGGCGACGCCTTCAGCCGATGGCTGGGGATCGAACGCCTGGTGGTGGCCCCGGGCCATTGCGTGCTGCGCATGGTGGTGCGCCCCGAGATGCTCAATGGCTTCGCGATCGCCCACGGCGGCATCGCCTACGCGCTGGCCGACAGCTGCCTGGCCTTCGCCGCCAACAGCCACGGCGAGCAATGCGTGAGCATCGAGACGTCCATCAGCCACACCCGGCGGGCGCAGGCGGGCGATGTGCTCACCGCCACCAGCGAGGAAATGGTCCTGGGTCGGCGCACCGCGATCTACGGCGTCCGGGTAACGGACCGGCACGGGGAGGCGGTGGCCCTGTTCAAGGGCACGGTCTTCCGCACGGGCAAGGAATGGTAGGCGGGCCGTCGGTCACCGTCCGGGGTTGCCGCCTACGCCGATGCGTTCCGGACCCGCCCCAAGTGGGTGTGGTGGAAGCTGTCACCGTATTTCAGGCCGAAGCCGAAGAGGCGGTCCATGCTCGCGTGCCCGTACAGCACCAGCCCGAGCATGAGCGGCCGCAGGTCCTCGACGGCGCTGTCGCTCCATAGGTTCTGCCCGGACAGCGCCCCGATGCCGCCGACCACCACCACCAGGGCCACGGCCTTGTGATGGAGCAGGTTGTAGGTGAACGCCCCCGTGCGCGGGCCCACGAGGTAGCCGAGCATGCCGATGTCCGGTCCCAGCAGCAGCAGCAGGTACGCCCACCAGGGCGCCTGACATACCGCGAGCAGGGCGATGCACAGGAGGAACTGGGCGAGTTCCTCGATCTTGAGCAGGGTCTTCATCATGGGCCGTGGATGAACGTGGTGGTCGTTGCCGGCCCGGAAGCTACGGCATCAGACCAGCCTCCCCGCCAGCCACTTCAACCGCAGCTCCGCCGCCTTCGCCTCGAATTGCGCCATCAGCAGGCGGTTCTCCGCGTCGATCAGGCCCTGTTGCACATCGCGCAGTTCCACGGCGGTGAGCATCCCCATGCGGTAGCTCTCCAAGGCGACGTCCACCTGCTTGCGGATGCCGCCGAGGTTCGCCTCTTCCAAGGTCACGCGCTGGCGGGCGGTGGTGTAGGCCGCCCAGCCGTCCAGCACCTGCTGTTCCAGTTGCAATTGCGCCTGCTCGGTGCCGATGGCCGCCTGCTCACGGACGATCTTCGCCACCTCCACGGCGCGGTTGGCCTGCAGGCCCCGGAACAGCGGCACGCTCACGCGCACACCGTAGTCGGGACCGAACGCCTGGTTGCTCTGCAAAAAGCCTACGGCGCTGGTGCTGCGCGTGTAGCCGTAATTGCCGAAGAGATCGATCCGCGGGAAGAGCGCGCCGCGCAATTCCTTCACGCTGACATCGGCCAGCAGCTGTTGTTGGCGCGCCTGCTGCAGAGCGCTGTTGCCCGCGCGGGCATCGCGCTGCACCGTGGCGAGGTCCAGTTCATCGGCGGGCGCGATCGCATCGGCCACGTCCACGGGCGTATCGGCGGCGCGGCCCAGCAGCGTGTTCAAGCGGTTGAAGGCGATGGCCCGTTGCTGCATCAGGTCCAGCACGGCGGCGCTGTCGGCGCTGAGGTCCAGCCGCGCCTGCACCACTTGCAGGCCGCTGCTCGATCCGATGCGCTCACCGGTCTCCACGATCCGCAGCCGCTCGCGCGAAGTGCGCAACCCTTCCTGTTGCACGCGCACGGCGCTCTTCAACTGCACCGCGAGGTGGTAGCTGGTCAGCACATCGTACACGGTGCTTTCCATCTGCTGGCGTAGTTCGGTCCTGCCGATCTGCTCCAATGCCTCCAACCGGTCCTTCGCGGCGAACATCGCCAGCCCGTCGAACACGGTCCAGTTCAACGCCAGCACGCCGTCCAGCACGCGGCTGTCGGCGTTGTCGGCCTCGCGCGTCTCACCGCTGAAGAAGGTCTGCTTCGTGCTGCTGTTGTCGATGCTGTAGAAGCCGTTCGCATCCAGGGTGGGCAGCATGCCCGCATTGCCGGCGTTGTTCAGCAGTTCGCTGGTGCGGGCATCGAGCTTGGCCAGCCGGATGCCGTGGTTGTGCTCCAAGGCGATGGCCACGGCCTGCTCGGGCGTGAGGGGCTGGGCGTGGGCCGCGGTGGGAGAGATGAGAAGGGTGAACGTGGTGAGAATGGTAAGAATGGAGCCTGCGCACGAGGGGCCGATGCTGCGGGCATCCCGTTCCCTCAGGCATTCGCGCGCGGCCACCCGATGTTGTTCCACCTTGTTCATGATGCTTGGGTCACGTTGCTGCCCTGATACCCCGAACCATTATCACCCTTTTCCCCATTCCCACCACGTTCACCCTTCCGTTCCCGCGACAGGTACGAATACAGCCCCGGCACCACGTACAGCGTCAGCACCAGCGAGAACAGCAGCCCGCCGATGATCACGATGCCCATGGGGATGCGGCTCTTGGCGGCGGCGCCCAGGCCCAGTGCGATGGGCAGCACGCCGAGGGCCATGGCCAACGTGGTCATCAGGATGGGGCGTAGGCGCTGGGTGGCGGCATCGATCACGGCGTCGTACTTCTTCAGGCCCTGTTCCTTGCGCTGGTTGGCGAATTCCACGATGAGGATGCCGTTCTTGGTGACCAGGCCGATGAGCACGATGATGCCGATGTTGCTGAAGATGTTGAGGGTGTGCCCGCCCAGCCACAGCGAGAGCACGGCGCCGGCCAGGGCCAGGGGCACGGTGAACATCACCACCAGGGGGTCGATCCAGCTCTCGAACTGGGCGGCCAGGATCAGGAACACCAGCACCAGGGCGAGGACGAAGGCGAACACCAGGCTGCTGCCGCTCTCGGCGAATTCCTTGCTCTCGCCGGCCAGCGCGGTGCTGAAACTGTCATCGAGCACCCGGTCGGCGATGCGGTCCATGGCGGCGATGCCGTCGCCGATGGTGTAGCCCTCGGCGGGCGCGGCCTCCACGGTGGCGCTCACGTAGCGGTTGTAGCGGAAGAGCTGGGGCGGGGTGCTGCGCTCGGAGAGCCGCACCAGGTTGTCCAGTTGGATCAGCTCGCCCTGTTGGTTGCGCACGAAGGCGCTGCTCAGGTCCACCGGCGCATCGCGGTCGGCGCGGTCGGCCTGGCCGATCACCTGGTACTGCTTGCCCTTGAAGATGAAGTAGCCGTAGCGCTGGCCGCTGAAGTACAGCTGCAGCGTCTCGGCGATGTCGCGCATGTCCACGCCCAGGGCGCGGGCGCGGTCGCGGTCGATCTCCACGTTGAGCTCGGGCTTGTTGAACTTCAGGTTGAGGTCCACCACGCGGAAGGTGGGATCGTCACCGGCGGCCTCCATGAAGGCGGGGATCACTTCGCGCAGCCGCTCGAAGGTGGGTGCCTGCACCACGTACTGCACGGGGAGGCCGCCGCCGCGCGCGCCGCCGATGGTGGCTTCCTGGATCACGAAGCTGCGGGCGAAGTTGTGCTGCTGCACCTGGCCCATCACCCGGCGGGCCAGCTCGTCCTGCGTGCGTTCGCGCTCGTTGGGCTGGGAGAGGGTCACACGCACGAAGCCGCTGTTGGCCGCGCTGGCCGAACCCCAGCTCGGGGCCGTCACGGCGATCAGCGACCGGCGCTCCGGCAGGCTGTCCACCGCGGCGATGATGTCCGTGAGGTACTCGTTCATCATCTCGAAGCTGGTGCCCTCGGGGGCGGTGCTCATCACGCGGAAGCGGCTCTTGTCCTCCATGGGGGCCAGCTCGCTCTGCAGGGTGGAGCCCAGCCCGGCGATCAGGCCCAGGCTGGCCAGCATGATCACGATGGCCGTCCAGCGCACGCGCATGAAGGCCTTGAGCGACCGGTTGTAGCCCTCGGTCATGCGGGTGAAGAAGCGCTCGGTGGCGGCGAAGAAGCGGCTGGGCTTGCTCTTGTGCTTGAGGAAGCGGGCGCTCATCATGGGGGTGAGCGTGAGGCTGACCACCGCGCTGATGAGCACCGCGCCGGCCACGGTGACGCCGAACTCGCGGAAGAGGCGACCGGTGAGGCCGCTGAGGAAGATCACCGGCAGGAACACCGCGGCCAGGGTGATGGTGATGCTGATGATGGCGGTGGTGATCTCCTTGGACCCCTCGTGGCCGGCCTGCATGGGGTCCATGCCGCGCTCGATCTTGGCGTAGATGTTCTCCAGCACCACGATCGCGTCGTCCACCACGATGCCCGTGGCCAAGAGCACGGCCAGCAGGGTGAGGATGTTGATGCTGAAGCCCGCCACGTACATGATGAAGAAGGCGCCGATCAACGAGATGGGGATGGCCAGCACGGGGATCAACGTGGTGCGCCAGTCGCGCAGGAACACGAAGATGATCAGCACCACCAGGCCGAAGGCGATGAAGATGGTCTCCTCCACCTCCACGATGGCCGTGCGGATGCCCTCGGTGGTGTCCATGGCCAGGTCGTAGCGCAGGTCGTCGGGCAGTTCCTGCTGGATCTGGGCCACGCGCTTGTGGAAGGCGTCGGCGATGGCGATGTAGTTGCTGCCGGGCTGCGGGGTGATGGCCACGGCCACCTGGGGGATGGCGCCGTTGCCGCGCAGCAAACTGCGTTCGTTCTCGGGCCGCAGCTCGGCGCGGCCCACGTCGCGCAGGCGCACCACCACGCCGCCCGCCTCGCGCAGGATCAGGTCGTTGAACTGTTCGGGTGTCACCAGGCGGCCCATGGTGCGTATGCTCAGCTCGGTGCGGTAGCCCTCGATGCGGCCGCTGGGCAGCTCCACGTTCTCGCGGTCCAGCGCGGTGCGCACGTCCGTCGGCGTGATCCCGTAGCCGGCCATCTTCACGGGGTCCAGCAGCAATTTCATGCTGTACTTCTTCTCGCCCCAGATGTTGATCGAGCTCACCCCGGGAATGGTCTGAAGCCGCTCCTTGAACTCGTTGTTGGCGATCTCGCTCAGCTCCAGCAGGGAGCGTTGGTCGCTCTGGATCGTCATGGAGATGATCGGGCTGCTGTCCGCGTCGCTCTTCACCACGATGGGCGGGTCCACGTCGGCCGGCAGGTTGCGGATGGCGCGGCTCACGCGGTCGCGCACGTCGTTGGCCGCCGCCTCCAGGTCCTGGTCCAGCTCGAACTCCACGGTGATGGTGCTGCGGCCGTCGCTGCTGATGCTGCTGAGCGTGCGGATCCCCGCGATCCCGTTGATGCTCTCCTCCAGCACCTCGGTGATCTGGCTCTCGATGATGTCCGCGTTCGCCCCGGGGTAGTTGGTGGTCACGGTGATCACCGGCGGGTCCACGCTGGGGAACTCGCGCACCCCCAGGTAGGTGAAGCCGATCACCCCGAAGAGCAGGAGCACGATCGAGATCACCGTGGCGAGCACGGGGCGGTTGATGGAAAGGGAACTGATGTTCATCGCGAATGCGTGGAAGGGTGCGAGAGTGTCCCGCTGTACTGCGGGAGGGTGCGAGGGTCGGCCACCGTTTTACATGCTACATTTTGCATTCATCATCATTGCGTGCGGGCAAGGAATGGGTCATTGGGCGCTCTCCTTCTTTTTGCCGGGCAACAGCGCCTTGCGCCGGGCCAGTTGCTCGCGGGCGCTTTCCAGCAGGGCATGGATCCGCTGCTCGAACACGCGGCGTTCGGGGAACACCGTCCAGTATTCGGCCACAAGGATGTTGTCGTGGTCCAATTGCAGCAGTTCGATCTGCTCGCGGCTCTTTTCGGCGCACAGGATCAGGCCGATGGGCGCGTTCTCGCCCTCCTGCCGCTCGTGGCGGTCGAGCCAGCCGAGGTACAGCTCCATCTGCCCTTTGTGGGCGGCCTCGAACTTGCCGATCTTCAACTCCACGGCCACCAGCCGCTTCAGCCTGCGATGGAAGAAAAGCAGATCGAGGTGGAAGTCCTCCCCGTCGATGATCATGCGCTTCTGGCGCGCCACGAAGGTGAAGCCGCCGCCCAGCTCCAGGATGAAGCGCTCCAGTTCGCGCAGCACGGCGGCCTCGAGGTCCGCTTCCAAGTAGCCGTCGTGCAGGCCCAGCACGTCCAGCAGGTACGGGTCCTTGAAGGTGTCGAGGGCGATGGCCGAGCCTTGCATCAGTTGCGCATTGGCTATCTCCTTGCGCTCGAAGGTCTTGCGGGCGATGATGTGGCGCAGTTCGCGCTTGCCGAATTGGCGGGTGGCCGCTTCGCCGAGGTAGAACAGGCGGGCTTCCGGTGTTTTCAAGGGCAGCACTTCAATGACGTGCGCCCAACTCAATTGTGTCGCCAGCGGCGACACAATCGAGAAGTCCGGGTAAAGCTCGGCGAACTGCATCATGCGGCGCAGGTTGCGCGCCTCGTAGCTGCGCCCGTAGTGGGCCACCAGCCGCGCCGCCAATGTGGTCACGGTCCTCTGCCCGTATTCGGCACGCTGATGGCCCAGCACGTCGCTGTTGATGCGTTGCCCGATGCGCCAGAAGAGGAAGACGGTGGTACTGCTGGCCTGTCGTGCCAGGTTGCGGCGAGCCTCTTCGATGAAGACGCTCACCGTGGCGAACAGGTCCCCGTCGTTCGGCACGAGGGCCGCAGGGGAAGGCGTGGACTTTCGGGCCGGTTTCGCGTTCATGGGCGTGTGGGAATGTGCGAGGCCATTTTGCATTCTACATTTTGCATTCTACATTCTTCATTCCCTCATTCACTTCTTCTCCGCAGCATTCCCCTTCCGCTCCGCAGGCCGCACCGCCATTCCATCCCGCACCGCAAGCAGTGCGCTGGTGATCACCGTGTCGCCGGGCTGCACGTTGCTGATCAGCTGCACTTCGTTCTCGGTGCGTATGCCGATCTCCACCCGTACGCTCTGGGCCTTGCCACCCTTCATCACCATCACCTTCTGCCCTTGGATGTCGGGGATCAACCCTTCCGCAGGGATGATGAGCGCGTCGGGGATCGTTTCCAATTTCACGTCCACCTTGGCGAAGGCGCCGGGCATCAGGCGGCCGTCGGGGTTCTGGCTGCGGGCGCGCACGCGCACGGTGCGGGTGGTGGGGTCCACGCTGGGTTCAACGGCGTACACCTCGGCGCTGTATCGGCCGGTGTCGCCCTCCAAGGCGAAGTCCACGCGGGTGCCGGGGCGCATGTCGCGGCCATGGCGCTCGGGCACGGTGAAGTCCAGTTTCATGGGATCGGTCTGGGCCAGGCGGGCGATGAGCGTGGTGGGGGAGACGAAGCCGCCCTCGCTGATGTCGCGCAGGCCGATGGACCCGCTGAACGGCGCGCGGATGGTGGTCTTGGCGATCTGCGCGCGCAGGTCGTCCACGTCGGCCTGCATGCCGATGCGCTGCGCCACGGTGGCGTCGTACACCTCGCGGCTCACGCCGTCCACGTCCAATAACTGCTTCTGGCGGGCCTCGCTGTCCTGCGCCACCTTCAGCCCGGCCTCGGCCTTGCGCAACTGGGCCTGCAGGTCGTCGTCGTTGATGCGCACCAGCACCTGCCCGGCGCCCACCTTGCCGCCTTCCCGGAAGCCGATGTGCGTCACCCGGCCGCTCACCTCGCTGCGCAGCTCCACCTCCTCATTGGGCAGCAGGGTGCCGGTGGTGGTGAAGGCATGGTCCAGCGGCGCGCCTTCCAGCACATGCA
Organism: Flavobacteriales bacterium; assembly: GCA_034002325.1. Taxonomy (GTDB): domain Bacteria; phylum Bacteroidota; class Bacteroidia; order Flavobacteriales_F; family PHOS-HE28; genus PHOS-HE28. Next base: position 14,478 of record JAVFAQ010000025.1, read on the forward strand.
CCTGCACGGCCATGGCGGGCGGCGGGCCGGTTTGCTGGGGTTGGTCGTCCTTGCCGCCGCAGGCGGCCAGCAGGATCATTGCAATGGCACCCGTCGCTGCGACCCACCGGGTCGCCATTACGGGTGTGCCCGATAATGATCGTGCGCTGCCGAGATATGCTCCGTGCTTCGATCTCATGCTTTGATGCGTTTATGCGTGCTTCCCGTGCTGCCTTTCACGGGCCGCAGGTTCTCGGCCATGGTGGCCAGGTGCTGCTGGAATTGTTCACGCTCGCCGGGCGCCATGCCGTGCAGGGCCTCCTTGTTCAGCTCGCGGTAGGCCTTGCGGATGTCGCGCACGGCTGGCCCCGCTTTGGGCGTGGTGCGCACCAGGTGCTTGCGGCGGTCGTGGGGGCAGGAGAAGCGTTCAATGTAGCCGGCGCGGTCCATCAGGTCCAGGGTACGCGTCATGGTCACCTTGTCCAAGTGCAGCTTGTCGGCCAGTTCCTGTTGGCTGAGCTTGCCGTTGTGCTCATGGATGGTCACCAGTGCGATGAACCACTCCGGAATGTCCAGGTGGGCCAACTTGGCCTTGAGGCGCAGGTAGTAATGCTGCGCGGCCACGGAGCACCAGAAACCGATGGAGGGGTTGGATACGGGCATCGTCGATCAACGTACCGCGGTACGGGGTGCAAAGGTCGGGTGGAAACAGTTACAGTTGTAACTATTTCACAGGAAGAGCATCGCCAAATCTTGTGAAGCGGCGGACGGTCGACCACTCCTTGGTCCCCGAGCGGTGGCCGCGTACCACGTACCGTGGCCGGCGGATCAGGGCTTCCCCACGTCCTTCACGTCGGGCCACAGGGTCACCGCAGGCGGACCCGCGAGCAGCGACATGGCCGAGGTCTTGAAGGCTTCGAGATGGGGCGTGTTGCCATGCGCGCCGGTGTAGTAGGCAAGGTCGTCCCAGCGTTC
>JAVFAQ010000026.1:0-15281 GCA_034002325.1 Flavobacteriales bacterium
ACAGACCCTAGCAAGGAGGGCGCGCCATGGCCCGAAAAGGCCGTCGCCGCCTCAAGCCGCCCTCGCCCGAGCTCTCGGACGGGAGCGTCCGTTATCCCTTCGTCGCGATCGTCGGCCGCCCCAACGTGGGCAAGAGCACGCTCTTCAACCGCCTGGTGGAAAGCCGCGAGGCCATCACCGACCCCACCGCGGGCACCACGCGCGACCGGCACTACGGCCAGTGCGAATGGAACGGCGTGCTCTTCAGCGTGATCGACACGGGCGGCTACATCAGCGGCAGCGACGACGTGTTCGAGGCCGAGATCCGCAAGCAGGTGGAGCTGGCCATCGAAGAGGCCGATTCGATCCTCTTCCTGGTCGATGCCAAGGGCGGCCTCACCGGCATGGACCAGGCCATCGCCGGCCTGCTGCGTCGCGCCGGGAAACCCGTGCTGCTGGCCGCCAACAAGGTGGACGAGCCCAACCAGGAGTATACCACCGCCGAGTTCTACGGCCTGGGCCTGGGCGAGGTGCACGCCATCGCCGCAACCAGCGGGGCCGGCACCGGCGACCTGCTCGACGCCCTGCTGAAGACCTTCACCAAGCCCAGCGAGGAGGAGGGACCCGAAGTGCCCCGCATCGCCATCGTGGGCCGCCCCAACGTGGGCAAGTCCTCCCTGGTGAACGCCCTGATGGGCCGCGCGCAGAGCATCGTCACGCCCGTGGCCGGCACCACCCGCGACCCCATCAACACCCGCTGGAACGTCTTCGGCCATGATGTGCTGCTGCTGGACACCGCCGGCATCCGGCGCAAGAGCAAGGTGGACGAGGACATCGAGTTCTACAGCGTGCTGCGATCGGTGCGCGCCATCGAGGACAGCGACGTGTGCCTGCTGATGATCGACGCGCAGGACGGCATCCAGCAGCAGGACCTGCACATCATGTCCATCATCCAGCGCAACGGCAAGGGCGTGGTGGTGCTGGTGAACAAGTGGGACCTGATCGAGAAGGAGACCAACACCATGAAGGAGTTCGAGGCGGCCGTGAAGCAGCGCCTGGAGCCTTTCACCGACGTGCCCGTGCTCTTCATCTCGGTGCTGGAGAAGCAGCGCCTGCTCAAGTCCATGGAACTGGCCATGCAGGTCCACGAGGACCGCAAGCGCCGCATCCCCACGCGCAAGTTGAACGATGTGCTGCTGCCCATCATCGAACGGCAGCCACCGCCGATGTACAAGGCGAAGCAGGTGCATATCAAGTTCATCAACCAGCTGCCCACGCACATCCCCACCTTCGTGTTCTACTGCAACCTGCCGCAGTACATCAAGCCCAGCTACGAGCGTTTCCTGGAGAACCGGCTGCGCGAGCATTGGCGCTTCACGGGGGTGCCCATCCGGCTGTACTTCCGGAAGAAGTGATCGGGCAAATACCCCCCCCCCTCGTCAGATCGCGAGGCGCATTCGTCGAAAGGTGACCGCCGGGGCGACCATGTGCCGTAGCTTGGATCGGCCTAACCCGATCGCCATGCGGTACCGTACCGGTCTTTGCGCGCTGGCCTTTATTATCGTCCTTCCGGGTCTGCGCGCCCAGCTCACGGTGGCCCCCATGCCACCGGCCGCCTTCTGTGGAAGCGCCACGCTGAACGTGGACTTCGCCGCCGCCGGGACGTACAACGCAGGGAATGTCTTCGCGGTGCAACTGTCCGATGCCGTCGGGTCTTTCGCAGCGCCCACGGAGATCGGCAGCCTGGCCGGCATCGGCGCGGGCACCATCCCGTGTACGCTTCCGGTGGGGGTCGGCGGTGGGCATGCCATTCGCGTGGTGGCCTCCGACCCGGCCGAAGTGGGGGAGGCCTACGTGCTGCCTATCGTCACGGCGATGCCGCCGGATGCGGGTATCAGTGGCGCGGCGACGTTGTGTTCGGATGCGGCACCCGTGCCGATCATCGATCTGCTGGAGGGGACCCCGGATCCCGGAGGATGGTTCAACGACCCGACCGGCATGGTGCTCGGCCCTTGGTCGGAGTTCGACCCCGCCAGTTCTTCAGCGGGATGCTATGCTTATGTGGTGGCCGGTCTTCCTCCATGTGCGAACGAACAGGCCGTGTTGTGCATCCAAGTGCATCCCGCCCCGGATGCCGGCCTCAGCAACGCCATCACCTGGTGTACGAGCTGGGGCCCGTTCAACATGATCGACCACCTGGCGGGCACGCCGATGCCGGGTGGTACCTGGGCTTATGCCACCGGGCCCCATTCCCCGGTATTCGATCCCGCGACCGACCCGCCGGGGGAGTATGCCTACACCGTGCCCGGCATGTCGCCCTGTGCCGATGCGACGACCATCCTCACCGTGACGCTCACAGGCGTTTGTGTCACCGGCCCACAGACGCCCTATCCGGTGGAGTGATGCCAAGCCCGTGGTGAGCCGGAAGGTCTTCACCCGATCACCAGTGGATCGAGCCCTTTGAACTGCTTGAACGCCTTGTCGGTGGTGACCAACCGGAACCCACCGGCCATGGCGAACGCGGCGAGGTAGGCGTCCATCCAGAGCTTGGGCGAGGCGGAACGGATGGCGCCGAACTCCTTCCACCGCGCTTCGATCCCGGCCGGTTCCGATGCCTGCCCGACCCGGTCATCGCGGTACCAGGCATGTTGCAGGTCCCACGCCTGTTGGTTGGTCAGCGCCTTGCCGCCATAGGCGCGCATCACCACCTCGGTGGTGAGCAGGCGCACGTACCCTTGTTGGGTGGCCCGGCAGAACAGCACCACGCCGGCCTCGGTCATGGCCGACAGCCACGCATGGACGGGTTCGTGATGCACATGGCCGCTACGGGACAATGCGAGCCAGATATTGATGTCGGGCAATGCGCGCATCGTTCACTCGCCGCCTTCCCAGAGGATGCGTGCCACACGTTCGGGGGTCATTTCCTCGCTGGGCTTTGCCTTGCGCCCACCCTTCACGATCGGCATCTGGTCCCGTTCGAGCATGCGCACCTTGCCTTTTGCCGGCGGCCGGCCCAAGGCGGCCCGCAACAGCTCGGTCAACAGGTCCTTCACACTGCGGCCTTCCTCCGCGGCGCGCACCTTGATCGCGCGTATGAGGTCATCGGGAAGTTCCACGGTGGTCTTCATACCAACGAAGATACGGCCACCCATAAATATGGGCGCCGCCGCTACGGCTCCCGCACGAAGAACACGAAGCCGTTCTTCCGGTACAGTTCCCGCAGGGTGGGGATGGCGGCGGTCTCCTCGGCGGCGGTGATCTTGCACACCACGTACACGGGCCGGTCCACCTCGCCGTGCAGCAGCCGGTCGCGGTCGTGCAGACGGGGATCGTCCGGTGGCGGCATGCGGGTGTAGAACAGGTGGGCGTAGCTCTTGTACCGTTCGGTGATCACCGCGCAGCGCTCGCCCTGGCGCGCCTTGAAGAACTCGATCGCCGCGCGCTGCGAGTAGCCTTCGATCCGCCCGATAAGGAAGAACAGGGCGATGGACATGAACACCGCGCCGCCGCCGAACACGGTGAGCACGCTGGCGCGCACCCGCCCGCGCGCGTGCAGCACGTGCGCGGCCACCAGCACCGCGAGCAGGAAGAGCCCGGCCAGCGCCTCCAGCCCGGTCCACCGCCCAACGGCCACCCGGTTGGCCCGGGCGAAGGGGTCCTGCGCGAAGAGCGGCTCGATCAAGGACGAGTTCATGCCCGCAAAGGGCAGGACGAACAGCACCACGGCGAACAAGGTGCCCAACCCACCGAGCAGGAAACGACTCCATCCGAAGGCCTCCTTCTTCTTCCAGATCCGCTCCAGCCGGATGGCGGCCAGGTAGGTGAGCGGGAAGTAGCACAGGCTGCTGTAATGCACGATCTTGGTCTTCACCAAGCTGAAGAGGACCAGCACCGTCCAGAACAGGATCGTCATCCATCGGCGGTGGTCCTGCGCTGCGGGCCGGTCGCTCCGGGTGGGCGTGATCATCTCCTGCAGGGCGAACACCGATGCGGGGAAGCAACCGATCAGCAGCACCACCACGTGGTAGCCCGCGAAGCCGCCATGGCCGGCGTCCTCCGTGGTGAGCATGGCCACCTGGCGCCAGAAGAAGGCCACCATGAACTCCGGCCCGTTGCGCAGCAGGTCGGCCAGGGCCCAGGTGCCGGCGGTGAGCAATGTGCCCCCCGCGATGATCAGCAGGCGGCGCCAGCGCAGATAAGGCCGGAAGCGGCGCAGCGCCCAATACACGCCTATCACCAGGCCGGGCACCAGCACGCCCACGGGCCCTTTGGTGAGCAGGGCGAGGCCCAGGAAGAGGCCGGCCAGCCAGGCCAGCCCATCGTGGCGGGCGTTGAGCACGCCGGGCGGGCGGTGCGGGTCGCGTTGCACCAGGGTGATGATGGCGTGCAGCCCCAGGAAGATGAACAGGTTGAACCACGGGTCGATGATGCCGCTGCGGAAGTAGAGATGGGGCAGGATGGAGCCGATGTACGCCAGGGCCCACATCGCGCCGAAGGCCCGGCCGCGCAATTGGTCGCCGATGCGGTACAGCAGCCACAGCGTGAGCATGCCGCACAGGGCGTTGGGCAGCCGCGCGGCGAACTCACCGGTGCCGAACACCGTCATGCACCCGGCCTGCAGCCACATGAACAGCGGCGGCTTCTCGTGGAAGGGCAGGTAGGCGATCCGCGGCTGGAGCCAGTCGCCCGTGACGATCATCTCACGGGCGATCTCCGCGAAGTTGATCTCGTCCCAATCGAACAGGTGTACGGCGCCCAGCCCGGGGATGAACAGCAGCGCGGCCGCCACCACGATGAGCTGTTGGATGCGGGCGCGCGACGGCATGTGCGCGAAGGTAGGCGCGGGCTATCGCTTCGGCCCCCGCTCGCCCAGCAGCTTCCAGCCCATGATGCCGGTGCGCGCCAGGAAGTAGCGGAAGCTCACGTTCAGCACGCCGAACCCGTAGGTCATGCTGCGGCTGAAGTTGATGCTGCTGGCCTCGTCGAAGTACTTGGTGGGGCAGGTGATCTCCGCCACCTCATGGCCCTTCCAGAAGATCTGCCCCACGATCTGGTTGTCGAACACGAAATCGTCCGAGCACGCCTCGTAGTCCACGCTGCGCAGCACATCGGCGCTGTACGCGCGGTAGCCGGTGTGGTACTCGCTCAGCTTCTGGCCCATGAGCAGGTTCTGCGTGAAGGTGAGCAGGCGGTTGGCGATGTACTTGTACATGGGCATGCCGCCTTTCAGCGCCCCCTTGCCCAGGATCCGCGAGCCGAACACCACCGGGTACACGTCGTTGCCGATGAGCGCGATCATGCTCACCAGCAGCTTCGGGGTGTACTGGTAGTCGGGGTGCAGCATCACGATGATGTCGCCGCCCAGTTCCAACGCCTTGTCGTAGCAGCTCTTCTGGTTGCCGCCGTAGCCGCGATTGTGCTCATGCACCACGATGTGGCGGATCCCGATCTCCCGGGCCACCTCCACGGTGTTGTCCGGGCTGCGGTCGTCCACCAGCACCACGTCGTCCACCAGGTCGAACGGGATCTCGTCGTAGGTCTGCTTCAGGGTCAGCGCGGCCCGGTAGGCGGGCAGCACCACGATCACCTTTTTCCCTTGGTACATGCGGATGGGTTTCTGGGGTCCGGCCGGCTTCTACGGATGGTGGGCCGCCCGGTTCCGGATCATGTGACGAAGAAAGCACAGCAGGCGATCATGCGCTGCTTGCGTGGGCACGAACGGCCAACGGAGCCGTGTGGACAGGCCCGCTCATCCATTGCGCCCGCCCCGGCTCACGATGTACACCGCCGCCAGCACCACGGCCACCATCAGCAGCTGCCCCGGGGTGATTCGCTCGCCGTCCAGCATGCCCCAGCCGATGGCCACCACGGGCATCAGGTAGGTGACCATGCTGGCCTGCACGGCGGTGGTGCGTTGCAACAGCATGTTCCATAGCACCAGGGCGAAGGCCGAACCGCCCACGGCCAGCACCGCCACATGGCCCAACGCCCGCCACCCGTGCGGATGGACGGCCAGGGTATCGGGCAGGCCGGTTGCCAAGGCCAGGCCCAGGGAGACCGGCCCCACCCAGGTGAGGGCCAGGGCGGCCACACCGGCGGCGGGCAGATGGCTCAGGTGGGCCTTCACGATGTTGCCGCTGAGGCCGTAGCACAGCGTGCCCACGATGGGCGCCATGGCGTACCAGGTCCATTCCGCGGTGCCGTCGCCGCTCTTCATGCGGACCAGCAACAGCGCCCCGGTGAGGCCGATGCCCACTCCCAGCACATGCACGGCGCGCAGGCGCTGGCCGAAGAGGAGCACGCCCACCACCAAGGTCATCAGCGGTGTGAGGCTGTTGAGCATGCCGCTGAGCGAGCTGTCGATGCGGGTCTGGGCGAAGGCGAACAGGATGGCCGGCAGGCCGTTGCCCAATAGGCCCGTGCCCAGCAGCGGCAGCCAGTTGCGGCGGAACAGGCCCCCGTGGCGCACCAGCAGCGGCGAGAGGGCCAGCCAGGCCATGAACAGCCGGGCGGAGGCCATCTGCCAAGGGCTGAGCACCGGCTCGCCCGCATGGAACAGGCCGCGCTTCATCAGGATGAAGGAACTGCCCCAGGTGAGCGCCAGCACCAGCAGGATGGCCCAAACGAACAGGGTGGGGCGGCGGCGGACCATGGTGGGGGCTCCTCTGCCCGGCGCGAAGGTATTCGCCATGTGATCCAGTACATTTGTAACCGTTCCACCGGTCAACACGTCCCACCATAGTCGACCCCAAGGCCATGATGATGCGCACCACCTTCCTTTCCGCTTCGCTGATCCTGTTGTTCGCCGGTTGCGGCCGTACCGGACCGGGGCCGGCCGAGGCCGCGGCACCGGGCGACCTGGTGCGCACGGTGAAGGAGGTGGCGATCTCCTCGGGCACGCCCGTGACCACGGCCGACCTCACCATCGAGGGCATGAGCTGCGAGATGATGTGCGGTGGCTCCATCAAGAAGGCGCTGGCCCAGCTGCCCGGTGTGAGCAGCACGGAGATCGAGTTCCACGAGGGCGATGCCGCCGACCGGGCCATCGTCACCTACGATGCGGCCCAGGTGGACGATGCCGCCCTGGTGCAGGCCGTGCATGCCCTGTACGACGGGCAGTACAAGGTCACCGGCGTGGCCATCACCAAGCAGGTGAAGGCCGTGGGCGCCACCGGCCATGATGGCGGCGAAGGTGCCGCGCACGGGGGCGTGAAGAGCTATTCCGCCGCGCCGGCCGTACTGCCCAGCGTGGTGGGCCTGCTCACGCGGATCCTGCGCCATTGATCGGCCGGGGGGGGCGGGCTACCTTTGCCCGCCGATGGCATCGCCACCCGACCCCAAGCGTCTTCGTCCCGTCGTCAATTGGCTGCTCACCGGCTGCGTGCTCATCGCCTGCATGGTGGTGATCGGCGGTATCACCCGGCTCACGGGCAGCGGCCTGAGCATCACCGAGTGGAAGCCGATCATGGGCGCGCTGCCCCCCATGGACGATGCCGAGTGGGAGGTGGCCTTCGGCAAGTACCAGCGGATCCCGGAGTACACGCTGCGCAACAGCCACATGGACCTCGCCGGGTTCAAGCGGATCTACTTCTGGGAATACCTGCACCGCAACTGGGGCCGCATGATGGGCCTGGTGTTCTTCGTGCCCTTCGTGATCTTCTGGCGCCGGGGCCTGCTGACCGGGTGGCTGCGCGCCCGGTCCTGGGCCATCCTCATCGGCGGCGGCCTGGTGGGCGCACTGGGCTGGTTCATGGTGGCGAGCGGCCTGCAGGACCTGCCCGATGTGAGCCATTACCGGCTGGCGGTCCATCTGTGCGCGGCCTTCGCCGTGTTCGCCCTGGTGCTGTGGACGGTCCATGACATCGGGCAGGGCCGCCGTGCCTTCCGGGGCGATGCCACGGCCGCCGCGCGGTGGGCACGCTGGCTGCTGGTGCTGCTGCTGGTGCAGATCGTCTGGGGCGCCTTCACCGCCGGCCTCGATGCCGGGCGCAGCTACAACACCTGGCCCTTGATGAACGGCGCGTTCATGCCTGAGAACGTCATGGCCTTCGACAGCGCCTGGACCAACTTCACCCACCACAAGGACGGCGTGCAGTTCATCCATCGCAACCTGGCCTGGCTGGTGGCCGCCGGCATGCTGTGGTTCGCCTGGCGCCATGGCCGGCAGGAACACCTGCGCAGGCCCGCGCGTTGGCTGGCGGCCGCCCTGTTGCTGCAGTTCACGCTGGGGGTGTTCACCATCCTCACCCAGGTGCATATCGTGCTGGGCGTGCTGCACCAGTTCGGTGCGTTGCTGCTGCTGGCGGCCCTGTTGCAGGTGGTCCACCGCACGGGTGCGCCGGTCAAGGCGTAGCCGCCGTCCACTCCAATGTCGCGATCATGTGCCGCACGTCCGCGCGGATGCGATCGGTGACCGGTGCCAGGGAGTCGGCGTTGGGCCGGGCGTGGAAGTAGAGCGACCCGTAGAGGAAGTGGTCGGTGCTGTCGGTGAGGTAGAACACCAGCGGGCTCGCCACGTCGCCTTCCACGTTGAAGACGGTGCCGTACACGTGCGCATCAGGACGCAAGACGCGGTCGCGGTCCACGCGCGCGGCCATCTCCTCGTGCTTGCCCTTGAAGGTGTGCGCGTCCTCGATCATATCGTGGAGGTCGCCATCGATGCGGCTGTAGGTGAGGTGCAGCGTGGCGCGCTGGCCGGGGAAGCGCAGGTCGTACCACCGCGACCGCCCCTCGGTGCGCACGGGACCCATGCGCCCGTACGTGGGCACCTCCGCGCGGAAGGCATCGCCCGGCCACTGTTGGTAGGCTTGCTCGGGCAGGTCGATGCGGAAGTACGAGCGCGGCTTGGGCACGGGATCGGGCGCGCAGGCGGCGAGGAACAGGGCCATGGCCAGCGGTGCCAGCAGGGGCCACGGGCCGTGGCGGCGGAAAGTGATCATTGGCGTACCTGCACTTTCACACGGCGCACGCGCTTGTTGTCCGAGGCTTCCACCCGGAGCACGTACGGCCCCAGCTCCACCTGCTCGCCCTTGCGCGGGATGCGGCCGGCCAGCTCGGTGATGAGCCCGCCCAGCGTGCCGCTGTCGCCGCGCTGCTCCTCGAAATCATGGCCGTCGCTGTCCAGGGCGCGGTACACATCGGGCAGCGGGGTGCGGCCCTCGAAGATGAAGGTGTGGTCGTCCACCCGGGTGAAGAGGTGGTCGTCGTCATCGTACTCGTCGGTGATGTCGCCCACGATCTCCTCGATCACGTCCTCCAGGGTGATGATGCCGCTGGTGGCGCCGTACTCATCGACCACCACGGCCAGGTGCACCTTCAGCTTCTGGAACTCGCGCAGCAGGCGGTCCAGCGGCATGCTCTCGGCCACGAAGTAGGGTTTGCGCAGCAGGCCGTGCCAGTCCATCTCGGTGGTGCGCATCAGGGGCAGCAGGTCCTTCAGGTAGAGGATGCCGGTGACCTGGTCCAGCGAACCGTTGAAGATCGGCACGCGCGAGAAGCCGGACTCGATCACCGCGGGCACCATTTCGGTGAAGCTCATGGCCTGGTCGAAGGCGACCACTTCGGTGCGGGGCCGCATCACCTGCTTCACCTCGGTCTCGGCGAAGCGGGCCACGCCACGCAGGATGCGCTTCTCGCCGGCGGCGTCCTCGGTGTCCGCGGTGCCGTTGACGTTGGACGCGGCACCGTTGACGACCGCCGGGTCGCGGGGCTTGCCCAAGCGGCCGGAGAGGGCGATCAGCGCGTTGCCCAGCGGGCCGAGCAAGGCGCGTAGCACCCACAGGATGCCGGCCGTGGCGATGGCCACCCGGGCGGGGTCGCGGTCCACCCAGGCCTTGGGCACCACTTCGCCGGAGACCAACAACAGCAGCACGGTGAGCGCCAGCCCGCCGATGAACAGGGCCACGCCGGCGCCGGTGCGCAGGTCGGTGAGTTGCATCAGCAGGAAGGCGGCGAGCACCGTGATGGCCACCACGATCATGGTGATGGCCACGCGCAGGGCCATCAACGCGCGGCCGGGGTCGGCGCGCAGCTCAAGGGCCCGGTCGGCACCGGCGATGCCGCGCTCCTTCATCACCTGCAGTTCGGTGGGGGCGGCGGCATGCAGGGCGGTGCGCATGCCGGCGAGCAGCGCATGCACGGGCAGCAGGAGCAGCAGGGCGCCCAGCGCGACCCATGCGGAGGGCGCCGGGGCGATCAGGGCCAGGGTCGCCAGATGGTATACGGACGGGGGCTCCACGATCAGGCGTTCACGGCCGGCGGGCGCAAAGTTGCATCAGAACGGCAGGTCGTCCTTCTCGGCATGGGCGCTCACCGCCGGCTCGGCCACCGCTGCGGGAGCCTGCTCCGTGGCGGTGCGCGGGGCCGCCCCCGGGCCATCACCGGCGCGGTCCAGCATCAGCAGCTCGTCCACCACCACTTCGGTGATGTACCGGTCGCGGCCGTCCTTGTCCTGGTATTGCCGGTTGCGCAGCTTGCCTTCCACGTAGATCTTGCTGCCCTTGCGCAGGAAGCGCTCCACGATGCCGGCCAGCCCGCGCCAGGCCACGATGTTGTGCCACTCGGTCTGCTCGCGGCTCTCCCAGGTCTCGCGGCCCTCGGCATCGGTCACGCGCACGCGCAGCTTCTCGGTGGTGGCGATGCGGAAGTTGGCCACGGAAGCGCCGTTCTCCAAGTGGCGCACTTCGGGATCGGCGCCGAGGTTGCCGATCAAGATCACTTTATTGATGCCAGCCATTTCGTCAAGCGTTGGACCCCAAATATAGCACGGCGGCCCGGATGCCGGTCCGGGCGGTAGGGTGTTTTTCGGTAGGGCGGGCGGTGCGTGACCGGTGCCGTAGGGCGGGAACCATGCGGCAGGCCCTTCCGCCCAGGCCGGCAGCATCAACGTGGCCGCGCTCCCCGCCGGGGTGTACACGGTGCTGCTCGAAGGCAGCGAGGCCCGGGCACACGCCCGCATGGTGAAGCCCCCTGGATACGCATCCGAGGACGCGCTGCCGCCGGGCCAGTAATGCGCCGCGCAGGCCACCCCGCGCACCCGGCGTTCGTCAACACGGGAACAACACCCGCCCCCATGACCGCCGAACTTGACGCTGCCACGCGCAGCATGATCGCCAACCTCCAGGAGAAGACCGGCCGCAGCCTCGATGAATGGATCGCCCTGCTGCGGGCGCAGGACCTGGCCAAGCACGGCGAGCGCGTGGCCTTCCTCAAGACCGCGCATGGGCTGGGCCACGGCTACGCGAGCCTGGTGGCGCTGATGCTCAGCAAGAGCGCGGCCTCCACCATGGACGACCGCGGTTCATTGGTCGATGCGCAATACAAAGGCGCCAAGGCCGCGCTGCGCCCGATCCACGATGCCTTGGAGAAGGCGATCAAAGCCTTCGGCAAGGACGTGGAGTTGCTTCCGATGAAGGCGTACGTGAGCGCACGCCGCAAGAAGCAGTTCGCCATCCTGCAACCCAGCACCGCCACCCGCTTCGATGTGGGCATCAACCTGAAGGGCACGGCGCCCACGGACCGCCTGGAGGCCAGCGGCAGCTTCAACGGCATGGTGAGCCACCGCGTGCGGCTGGCCGATGCCAAGGAGGTGGACAAGGAATTGATCGGCTGGCTGCACGAAGCGTACGAAAGGGCGGGGTGAGGGTGGCGCGGGTCGCGGTCTCCCGTCAGGGCCTGATCGATCGCCGTTCCGATCCAAGAATCTACCGCGGAGTTGCCTCCGTGGGTGGACACGGTGCGGCGGCAACAGTACCGTGTCCACCCGAGTGCGGAAGGAAGAAGCGCGCGAGCGAGTGCCGGGGCCGAACTGGTGCGGAAGGAGGCTGGGGAAGTTCCTGGCCGCCAGCATTTTCCCGGAACCTATATTCGTTCCATGGCCGACAAGACCGGCGATAGCAATGTCTTCGGCAAGCATGGCGGTTTCGAGAAGCTGCTGAGCTACCAAGTGGCGGAGCTGCTGGAGGACATCACCAAGCGCTTCGTGGTCCGCTATGTGGAACCAGGCAGCCGCACCAAGGACCAGATGGTGCAAGCCTCCCGGAGCGGCGCCAGCAACATCGCCGAAGGCAGCGTGTTCAGCGCCACCTCGAAGAAGCTGGAGCTGAACCTGACGAATGTGGCCCGGGCGAGCTTGGTGGAGCTGAAGAAGGATTATGCGGCATTCCTGCGGCAGAACAGACTTGCCCAGTGGCCCTTGAACGATGCCATCCGACAGGACCTGATCAACCGCCGTTTCAAGGAAGTGGATGCGGTGGCGCGCTGGGGTGCCGGCGTGCATAAGCGCGCCCCGGAACGCAGCCACGGGGAGATCGCGGGCAACATCGGATTCGTGTACTGCATGGTGGCGATCGGCCTGCTGGACCGCCAACTGGTGACGCTGGCCCGCGATTTCGAGCAGAACGGAGGCTTCTCGGAGCGGTTGTACAAGGCCCGCAAGCAACACCGGGACCAGCCACCCAAGCCCGAGCCTCCCGAAGAACATGCAGCGTAGCGGTCTTCAGAGGGGCACGGTGGGCGCGTGCGGGGCAGCTGCCTCAGTGGGTGGACACGGTGGACACGGTGCGGCGACCGCCACCGTGTCCACTGTGTCCACCCGAGTGCGGAAGAAAAGACTGCTACACCCCGTGCCGAAACGCGCTCCCCGCGTGAGCGATTGAAGCGGTACCCCGCAGCGAGGAACGAGCGAGGAGTACAAGCGGAAAGCGCGACGGCGAGTCTTCGAGCCGACACGCCCCAAGTAACTCACCTGCTCAAATACATACTCCGCTCCCCATACACCTGCCTGAAGATCGATCCTCCAGGTCCCGGATAGGGGATCGCTTCGCATAGGCTCTTCATCTTGAACAATTCAAGCGTCATTCTCAGCGTACTGGATTAACCTGATGCACTTTGCTTCCCATGAAGGGTAAGCTCCCGATGCCGCAAGATCATCGAGAAAGCCACGTGCTATGGAAACTTCGAGAAAGTAGTCCTTCCCGTACATCCTTTGGAAGCCACTGAACGTGTCATCCTCTGGTCTTGGCCCAACCACGGCTTCTGAATGAACAGTCCATGGACGAGTAGCACAAATCGTGTCGTCTTCGTTGAACGAACCAATGTTCTGTATGACTTCCGCCAGGATCATTCACTACCTGCTCAAGTACATGCTCCGCTCCCCATACACCTGCCGGAATAAATCGATTCACGGGTACGCATCATTGCTGTCGGACAGACACACGCACTACACGAAACCCAACGGTCGGGTATGGAATGAATTGATAGTAGTTCCCACGATAGGGATACGTGCGTGAAGTTTCATAAGCCACCATCTTTCTTTTCAATGATTTAGGATCGTTATAAAGACTAGAATAGGTGTTATCTAAATCAGAGCATTTTAAAACGCTCTCATCCTTCGTATTCAGCAACCAACAACCTAAGTCAGTCTGATCTAAGACACCGGCGTTAAGGGCAAAAAGCCACTCGGAGAGTTTCGGTAAGCGATAGACCCAGTCTATATGGTCGCTATTATCTGTCAACCACTTAGAGTATTCAACCGCCTCAATCCATGTCACATTGGTACATGCCTCCAATCCAACTCTACCGAGATCAGTACGAATCCGTTCTTCTCGGATCCAATGACGCACACCATTCGAATCAGGTAGCGTCCAATCGGGGGCTGACCAAAAATCATCGAGAAATTCCTGATACTGAGCAAGGGTTATTAAACCACTTATTTCAAACGGCTCCACGCTGAGTATGCAACTGTCCTGGAACTCCAGCGCTCGAACCAGGTCCAACTCCCCGCCCGAAACTTCAACGAAGGTCTGAGCATTGAGCTGAAAAGGGAGCGCAACGACAATCATGAGCCATTCGTACCAGCGCCTGTTCTTCAATTCCATGGGTAACGAACATAGCGAAAAATCAGATTGCTCTCCCATTCCCGCAGGCCGGTTCCGGCTGAGGACTTGCAGCGGAAAGCGTGACCCCGCATGCTCCCGAGCGAAGGCTCTGCGAAAAGTGAAGGGATGAGGCGGGGGCACGCCCAACCCTTCGACAAGCTCAGGGCGGGCTACCTGCTCAAGTACATACTCCGCTCCCCATACACCTGCCTAAAGAACGGATCCTTCAAGTCCTTGATGAAGTAGATCGCTTCCCCGGTGCTCTTCATCTCCGGCCCCAAGCCCTTGTCCACGTTCGGGAACTTGTCGAAGCTGAAGACGGGCACCTTGATCGCGTAACCGTCCAACCGCGGCTTGAACTGGAAGTCCTTCAACTTGTGGCCGAGCATCACCTTGGTGGCCCAGTTGACGTAGGGCTCGCCGTAGGCCTTGGCGATGAAGGGCACGGTGCGGCTGGCGCGGGGGTTGGCCTCGATCACGTACACCACCTCGTCCTTGATGGCGAACTGGATGTTGACGAGGCCCACGGTCTTGAGGGCGAGGGCGATCTTGTGGGTGTGCTCGCGGATCTGCTGGATGACCTTCTCGCTGAGGTCAAAAGGAGGTAACACCGCATTGCTGTCGCCGCTGTGGATGCCGGCCGGTTCGATGTGCTCCATGATGCCGATGATGCGCACCATGCCGCCGTCGCAGATGGAATCGCTCTCGGCCTCGATGGCGCCGTCGAGGAAGTGGTCGATGAGGATCTTGTTGTCGGGCATCAGGCGGAGGATGTCGAGCACCTGGGCCACGAGTTCTTCCTCGTTGATGACGATCTTCATTTTCTGGCCGCCGAGCACGTAGCTGGGGCGCACCAGCAGGGGGAAGCCCAGCTCCTTGGAAAGCGCTATGGCCTCTTCCGCCGTGCGCACCGCGCCGAACTTCGGGTACGGTATGCCCAGGTCGCGGAGCAATGAGCTGAAGCGCTCGCGGTCCTCGGCCATGTCCAGCGCCTCATAGCTGGTGCCGATCACGGGGATGCCGTATCGGTGCAGCTTTTCGGCGAGCTTCAGCGCGGTCTGCCCGCCCAGCTGCACGATCACGCCCTCGGGCTGTTCGTGCAGGATGATGTCGTAGATGTGCTCCCAGAACACGGGCTCGAAGTAGAGCTTGTCGGCCGTGTCGAAGTCGGTGCTCACCGTCTCCGGGTTGCAGTTGATCATGATGGTCTCGTAGCCGAGCTCCCGGGCGGCGAGCACGCCGTGCACACAGCAGTAGTCGAACTCGATGCCCTGGCCGATGCGGTTGGGGCCGCTGCCGAGCACCACGATCTTCTTCTTGTCGCTCCGCACACTTTCATTCTCCTCTTCGAAAGTGCTGTAGTAGTAGGGCGTGCGCGCGGGGAACTCACCGGCGCAGGTGTCCACCAATTTGTACACGCGCTGG
>JAVFAQ010000027.1:0-15135 GCA_034002325.1 Flavobacteriales bacterium
CTTGCCGCTGGCCTTCCATGCGGCCACGTGGGACAGCATCTCCTGCCTTCGTTCGGTCCTGCTCATGGGGCGCAAACCTCAGCATCGCAGCAGGCCCTCACAAGATGCAGTCCGCCGGAGGCTTACGGTTCACCGGGTCCGATCCTTCCCCCGGTGGACACATGCACGCTGCTCTCGAAGCCCCACGCGGGGTCGTGGTTGGCAAGCTCCACACCTTCCCCGCTGACCAGGTCGTGCAGGAATGCGCGGCTTCCGGTCTCGCCATCGGCCACCGGGAACGTGAACCACGGATCGGGCCCGCCCCGGAACGCGACGAACACGAAGCGCCGGCGCGTCTGCGGCACGCCGTGGCCGCTGACCCGGAAGAAGGCGCATTCGGTGTGATAGCCCAATGCCGCCAGTTCGGCGATGATCTGATCGGCGAACGGCCTTCCGGTCTCCGGGTGGACCATGGTGCGGAGGTTCAGCACGTTCTCCATCACGATCACGCGGGGCTTCATCAGGCCGGCCACACGCAGCACTTCGCGGTACAGCGTGTTGCGCGTGTCGTGGGGATCGCGCTTGCCACCGAGGGAGAAGCCCTGGCAGGGGAACCCGGCGAGGAGGACGTCCAGCCCTTTTCTGAAGCCCGGCGTGTATTCGCGGACATCGCCATGCACCACGTCCCAGTCCGGCCGGTTGTGCCGCAGCGTGGATATGGCGCAATCCAGAATGTCGTTCGCCTCGGTGTGGATGAAGCCCGCCGCCTCGAAGCCAAGGTCCAGCCCGCCCGCGCCGGAGAACAGCCCGAGGGTGGTATAGCCCGTGGGCGCCTCGTATGGAAGAAGCAAAGGCCCCGGTGCCCGCGTGTGAAATTGCTCCTTTGGGATGCCGAAAAACATGTCAGGTGCCCTGTGCCAAGTTTAGGTCTTCAAGGCCACACCAGCGCAAGCATGCCGGGCGCGGGCGCACAACCCGCTGTTGACGGATGATCCACGCACAAAGCCATGGACCGCCGCCTCACCCTTCGGCCGCCTCCACCCGGTCGCCGTAGCTGTGGGTCAGCTCGATGAACTCGATCACCGCCTGCATTCGGATGATCGTGTTCCAGCATCATTGATTTGGTTTACCATGTAAACTTGTCTATCATTGCAGAATAATTGACCCTCTGATGGCCCACCCACTCACGCCCGAACAAAGCCTGCAGGTGATCGAGAGCATGATCGCCCAAGCGAAGAAGAGCTTCTCACGCGCCAGCTTCTACTTCCTCCTGTGGGGCGTACTGCTGATGGCCGCGATGGTGGCCACATACCTGCTCCGCCACGTCTCCCCGGCGTTCGACCACGGTGCGCCCTGGGGCATCGCCGGCTTCCTCGGTGGGATCATCAGCGCGGCGCATAGCATCCGGCAGGGGCGTCGGGAAGTGGTGACCAGCCCCATGGACCGGATCATTGGCTGGACCTGGTCGGCGTTCGTGATCACCATGCTGTTGGTGATCGTATGCAGCGTGGCCTTGAAGCGTGACCCCGGCCCGATGATCACCGTGCTCACCGGGCTTCCCACCTTCCTGACCGGGCAGATCATGCGCTTCAGGCCCCTCATCCTCGGCGGCATCCTGTTCTGGGTGGTGGGCGTGGTGATGCAGTTCACCGGCGACCCGCTCATCATCACGGTGCTGTACTGCACGGCGATGCTGCTGGGATACATCGTACCAGGCCTTCTGCTGAAGAACCGAGAGAATGGGATTCGCTCCGCTTGACCCCATACTTCACAACCAGCTTCGGCTGGCGATCGTGAGCCTGCTGGTGAGCGTGGATGAGGCCGACTTCAACTTCCTGCTGGAGGGGACGGGGGCCACACGTGGCAACCTCAGCGTGCAGATCACCAAGCTGAAGGAAGCGGGCTACATCACCGTGAAGAAGTCTTTCAAGGCCAACTATCCGAACACCGCCTGTACCCTCAGCGCCAAGGGCCTGAAGGCATTCGAGGACTACGTGGAGGCGATCAAGGGGTACTTGAGCGCGTGAGGAAAGTGCGTGATCACGCGGGGGCCGTTCATCATGCGGCCCGCAATGCCGATGTGGGTCGCGGACGAGAGGACGGATCCATCGCGAATGGATCATGGCAGCGCCGTGTAGGGGAAGGCGAGCGCTCAGCTTGTCGAGGCACGGCCAAGAACGAACTGCGCGTGACGGATGCGGTGCCGGCAGTGGACCACCGCCTCACTCTTCCGCCGCCTCCACCCAATCCCCGTGGCTGCGGATCAATTCGATCAGTTCATCCACGGCCTTTTCGCTGGGCACGTTGCGCTTCACCACTTCCTTTTCCTTGTAGAGGGTGATCACGCCGGGGCCGGTGCCCACGTAGCCGTAGTCGGCATCGGCCATTTCGCCCGGGCCGTTCACGATGCAACCCATGATGCCGATCTTGATGCCTTTGAGGTGGCTGGTGCGCGCGCGGATGCGGGCGGTGGTCTCTTGCAGGTCGAAGAGCGTGCGGCCGCAGCTGGGGCAGCTGATGTATTCGGTCTTGCTGGTGCGTGTGCGCGTGGCCTGCAGGATGCCGAAGGCCGTGCGGCACACCAGGTCGTCGCGGCCGTGCCGCTCGTCGGCGATGAAGATGCCGTCGCCCAGGCCGTCCAGGAACAGCGGACCGATGTCGGTGCTGCTGTGCAGGACCAGCGCATCGTTCGTCCCCGCGTACGCCCGGCCGATGATCACCGGCACTTCGCAGTCGTGGCGCATCAGCTCCATCACCAAGCGGCGCTGTTCGGCCATGCCGTGCGCGTTGTAGGTGTCGATCAGCAGCACGGCGGTGGGGTCGTCCTTCAGTTGCGCGATGAAGTCCGCGTCGAGGTCCTTCAGCAGGGCGTACACGAGGTTGAGCTGTGGATGGCGCTCGGCACCCGCGCGGTACTGCGCCGCCGTGAGCTGCGGGTAGTGGCGCTCCTTGTGCTTGTCGGCCAGCCAGGTGGCATGTGCCTGCACGATGCCGAGGGTGCCCGGGATCTCGAAGTCGATCGTGTGCTGGCCGATGAATGCGTAGTCGGCGGCTTGGTCGGTGATGTGCCACTTGTCCAGCGGCACACTGTAGCGGTAGCCCCAGGGGAAGAGCGTGGCGGGCGTGATGCGCTCACGGCTGCTGAGGTCGGCCACTACCACGGGCACGTGGCGGGCACCGATGTGGAGGACTTCGCGCGTGGGGCGGCGGGTGTAGGAGAAGGGATCCAGGCCCTCACCCCCTGGCCCCCTCTCCCGAGGAGAGGGGGAGGGATTCCCTTCACCCCCTGGCCCCCTCTCCCGAGAAGAGGGGGAAAAATGTGCTCCATCATCGTGCTCCCGCTGAGCTCCCCCCCTCTCCTCGGGAGAGGGGCCGGGGGTGAGGGCGGGAATTTCACCATGCCCACTGCGTGTGGCGTAGCGGTCCACGAGGGCGCGGGCCACGGGGATCTCGGCCTCGGGCTCTTCGGTAAGGCTCACGCGCACGGTGTCGCCGATGCCGTCCTCCAGCAGGGCCCCGATGCCGGCGGCGCTCTTCACGCGGCCGTCCTCGCCGTCGCCGGCCTCGGTCACGCCCAGGTGCAGCGGGTAGTCCCAGCCCAGCTCCATCATGCGGTGTACGAGCAGGCGGTAGGCCTGCACCATCACCCGCACGTTGCTGGCCTTCATGCTCAGCACGATGTCGTGGTAGCCCTCGTCGCGGCCTATCCGCAGGAACTCGAAGGCGCTCTCCACCATGCCCAGGGGCGTGTCGCCGTAGCGGTTGAGGATGCGGTCGCTGAGGCTGCCGTGGTTGGTGCCGATGCGCATGGCGGTGCCGTGCTCCTTGCAGATGCGCACCAGCGGGGTGAAGCGCTCCCGGATGCGCGCGAGCTCGGCATCGTACTGCGCATCGGTGTAGGCGCGCACGTCGAACTTCTTCTTGTCGGCGTAGTTGCCGGGGTTCACGCGCACCTTCTCCACGATGCGGGCGGCGATCTCGGCTGCGTTGGGCGTGAAGTGGATGTCGGCCACCAGCGGGGTGTCGAAGCCCGCGGCGCGCAGCTGCTGCTTGATCACGGCGAGGTTCTCCGCTTCCTTCTTGCTGGGGGCGGTGATGCGCACGAGCTCGCAGCCGGCCTCGATCATGCGGATGCTCTGGGCCACGGTGGCGGCGGTGTCCATCGTGTCCGTGGTGGTCATGCTCTGCACCCGGACGGGGTGTTGGCCGCCGATGCCGATGGGGCCGATGCGGACCTCGCGCGTGGGCCAGCGTTCGTAGCGCGTGAGCGAGGGGCAGTACCGGTGCGGGGGAACGATGGCGAGGGTGGTCATCGGTGGCGCGAAGTTACCGGTGGTGCCGGTCAACGGTCCATGCGCGGGCCGTGGGCGGCGGGCGCGTCGCTCGTGCCGTCCTCGAAGGTCCATCCGGCGGCCTCCACGATGGCGCGCACCACGGGCACCAGCTCACGTTGGCGCTCCTCGGCCGCGCGGAACAGGCCGCTGTGGGGGAGCTTCTCCTCGATGCGCGCCTTGGCCAGGGTGTTGAGGCGGGTGTGGTCGGCGGCGGTGAAGGGGTTGAAGGTGCCCGATCGCAGGTCGAAGTAGCGCACGTCGTGCTCCAGGGCGAGCAGTTGCGGCGCGCCCATGCCGGTGAAGCGCACGGTGCGCCGCTCCTCATCGAACTCCAGCCCCGCGCCCTCCAGGTCGTAGCCCACGGCGGCGCGCGCCTTCACCAGCAGGATGGCCTGTTTGCGGTTCCACGGGAGGTCGCGCGTCCACTCGAACCAGGCGGCGTTGCTATCGGAATAGGTGAGCGTTTCGCTGAAGTCGCCCTCCACGGTCACCAGCTTGAGCACGGGCCGGATGCGCTCCAGCAGCACGGTGCTTTCCACCTGCTCCACGGGGTGCGCGGGGCGGTAGGCCTCGCGGGTGATGAAGAACACCAGCAGGCACAGGCCCAGGACGATGATGGCACGGACGATGGTGCGCATGCGCGGTACAAAGGTCTGCCATGGCGCGGCGTTCTACCTTGGGCGCGATGTGGGCCCGCCTGCTTCCCGTGCTTTGCCTGGTGCCGGCCTGCGCCCCGGTGCCGCGTCCGTTGGAAGGTCTGGCGGACCGCACGGTGCAGCTCGCTGGTACCGGCACACGGTCGTTGGGCGAGCTGCTGGGCGCCACCGCCACGCTGCTGGTATCGCTGGACCCCGAGTGCCCGGTGACGCAGCTCTACGCCCCGGTGCTGGACAGCCTGGCGCGCGCCCTCCCCGCGCAGGGCGTGCAGGTGGTGGGCTTCCATCCGTCGCCCTTCACCGATGCCGGTGCCGTGGGCGCCTTCATGGAGGCGGTGCTGCCCGGGCTGCCCCATGTGGTGGACACCGATTGCGGGCTGGGCCGCGCGCTGCAATGCCGGGTGATGCCCGAGGTGTTCCTGATCGATGCGCGCGGGCGGCTGCGGTACCGGGGCGCCATCGACGACCGCGTGGTGCGCGCCGGCCGCAAGAAGCCGCAGGCCGCCCGGCACCACCTGAACGATGCGCTGCGGGCCGTGCTGGCCGGTGGGCGCGTGCCCCGGGCGTATGTGCCGGCCATGGGCTGCATCGTGGAATGCGACACGGAATGGGACGACGCGCGGCCCTGACCACGATCGTGGCGTGCATGGTGGTGGCCGGCACCACCGGTTGCGGCGGCGGCAGCGGCCCCGCACCGGCCGTGGACCATCTGCCGGACTCGGTGACCTTCGCCGCGCACATCGCCCCGATCGTGCATGTGCACTGCACGCCCTGCCACCGCCCGGGCCACGCCGGCCCCTTCCCGCTGATCTCCTACGGCGATGTGCGGCGGCGTGCGCGCATGGTGCATTACATGACCGCCCACCGGTACATGCCGCCCTGGCCGGCGGACACGGCGTACTCGCGCTTCCTCGGCGAGCGCGTGCTCACCGCCCGGCAGATCGCCCTGATCGACAAGTGGGTGCGGCAGGGGGCGCCCCCCGGTGATACCGCCCGGGTGCCGCCGCCGGCCATGCCCGCCGAGGCCCGGTGGTGGGACGCGCCCGATGCCGTGGTGTGGATGCCCGACACCTTCCGCATACCCGGCGACGACCGTGACCGCTTCGTGATCACCAAGGCCGCCTTCGAGCTGGAGCGCGACACCTTCCTACGGGCGGTGGCCTTCGTGCCCGGCAACCAGCGCGGCGTACACCACATGAACGGCGCCCTGGTGAGCTATGCCGAGGGGGCCAAGCGCGATGTGCACGAGGGCTTCGCGTACATCGATGCCGACCGCTCCGCCACGCCCGATGCCTACGCGGCGCTGGGCCTGCGCAACGACGACGGCAGCTGGCCCACGCTCACGCCCAACATCGTGAACCACCTGCCCGGCATGGCCCCGGTGATGCTGCCCGCGGGCATCGGCGGGCACGCCATCCCGCGCCAGGGCGCCTTCCTGATGAACACCATCCACTACGGCCCCTCGGCGCGCGACACCAGCGACCGCTCGCGGTTCCACCTGTGGTTCATGGACCGGCCGCCGCAGCGCCCCATGCGCGAGGTGCAGATCGGCACGCGCGGCATGACGCCGGTGGAGCCCGAATTGATCATCCCGCCGGGCGTGGTGAAGACCTTCACCAGCCGCTACACCCTGCCCGCGGCCATCAGCGTGGTCACCATCAACCCGCACATGCACCTGCTGGGCCGCTCGTTCCTGGCCTACGCGGTGACGCCCGCGCAGGACACCATCCCGCTGGTGCGGATCACCGACTGGGACTTCCGCTGGCAGTATGCGTACACCTTCCGGCACCTGCTGCCGATCCCGGCCGGCTCGGTGATCCATGTGTTCGGCACCTTCGACAACACCAGCGACAACCCGCACAACCCGTACGATCCGCCGCGCACGGCCCGGGCCCCGCGCGACGGCCACATGCGCACCACCGATGAGATGTTCCAGTTCTTCGTGAACTACGTGGACCACGTGCCGGGGGACGACACCATCAGCCTTGCGCCAACGGATCGGGCGCGATGACCGGGACCCGGTCGCGGCGCCGCTGCCACCAGGCATGGCCGAAGAGGCTCAGCAGGATCAGGGCGGTGCCGAGGTAGGAGAGCGGATCGAGCCGTTCCTCGCCCTTCCAGATCAGCAGGGCGATGATGATGGTGTAGACCGGTTCGAGGTTCACCGCGAGCACCACGGTGAATGGCGAGAGCAGCCGCATCACGGCGATGCCGGCCACGAAGGCGAAGCTGGTGCATACCAGGCCCAGCAGCAGGTGCCACAGGATGTCGTCCGCCGGCATGTGCCACAGCGGCGGCGGCAGGCCATCGGTGAGCAGCAGCACCAGCCCCACCACGGTGCCCGCGCCCACCATCTCGTAGAAGCCGATGCGCACGGCATTGTCGCGCTGCACGAGCACGCCGTTCACCACGTTGAACCAGGCGCTGAGCAGGGCGCTGAGCGTGCCGATGGCGATGCCCATGCGGTGGCCGCTCTCCAGGCCGAAGATCATGAGCAGGGCGGCGATCACCACCACGCCCAGCGCCACTTCATAGCCGCGCACGCGGCGCTTGAACCAGAAGGGCTCCAGCAGGGCGGTGAACACCGTGGAGGTGGCCAGGCAGGCGGCGGCGATGCCCGCGGTGCTGATCTTGATCGCCAGGTAGAAGGTGTACCAATGCGCGGCGATGAGCACGCTGGTGAGCAGGTACTGCATCACCCCCGGCCCGCGCGGGTCCAACGAGCGGCGCAGCCACAGCGCGGCGCCCACCAGGCCGGCGGCAGCGATCCATGTGCGCACGTACACCAGGGGCAGCGCGTCCTGGTCGATGAGCTTGCCGAGGATGCCCGTCCAGCCCCAGATGAAGACCGTGACGTGCAACAGCACCAGGGCTTGGCGGCGGCTTTGCATGGCGGTGGGGCGAACTATGGTGCCGTGCGACCGGTCGTTGATGCCACCGTGGTCCGTGCCGGCCTCAGTGGATCGCGGCCAGTTTCGCCTTCAGTTCCTGCACCAGCGCCTCCTGCCGTTCCAGCAGCCGCTCCATGTCGGCCTGGGCCTTGGCGTTGCGCTCCAGGTTGCGGGTGAGGTTCTCGGTGCGCCGCCGGGCCGATGCCCCGCTGCGTTCGGCAGCGGCGAGGCGTCCGCGCAACTTCTGCCGCTCCTTCTCCAGCGCCTTCAAGGCCGCCTGGTCCGCGGGGTCGGTGGAGGTGCCGATGCGTGCCTTGAAGGCCTCGATCTCGGCTTCCTTGGCCTGCACCTCACGGGCCAGCCGGTCCTGGTCGGCCAGGGCGATGGAGTCCTTCTCCTGGTGCCGGTCGCGCTGGTCCGTGGCGCGGTCCTGGTCGCGGCGCAGGGTGGTGCGGTCGCGGCGGTACTGGGCCAGGAAGCGCTCGGCGGCGGCCAGCTCGCCCTGGGCCAGCGCGCGGCGCAGCGCCACGGAATGGCGTTGTACGAATGAGCGGGCCGCTTCCACGGCCTCGGGTTCGCTGGTGGGGCCCAGGTAGCCGTTCACCGTATGGAAGGCCACATGGCACACCACTTGGCCGGTGCCCTTCACGGCCACGCCCTTCACCAGCACCTGCATGGTGTCCGGGGCGATCGCGGGAATGAGGGCGGTGCGGGCGACGAGCTCGCGGCGGCCGCCCACCTTGTGGCTCACGGACCGGAGGATGCCGCGCCAATGGTCCTCCACGGTGGCGGTGCGGGCGGCATCGAAGGTGACGGCGAAGGTGGGATGCACGCCGTTGCTGAAGCCGTAGGATGAAAGGGCCACTTCGGTGGGCTGGGCATGCAGCCCGGTCCGTCCGGCGGCCATGCCCAGCACGGCGGCCAGCAGCAGGTGTGCCAGGCCCCGCATCATGGCTCGTCGGCCACTTTGCTCACCCCGCCGCTCACCACGAACTTCATCACGTCGGCCGAGTTCGCGTTCAGGGGGGTGACGTTCTCCACGGGCACGATCACCAGGTTGCCGCTCCAGTTGAAGGCATGGGGCAGGTACACGCCCACTTTGCCGCCGCGAATGCCGATGTGGGTGAGGTCGTCCTCGGTGATGAAGCCCACCTTCTCGGCGTCGGCGTTGCGGTCCAGCTTCACCAGCACGGGCCGGTCGAAGCGGCGCTTCTTGCCCACCATGGCCTCCATCAGGTCCTTCACGGCGCCGTAGAGCGTCTTCAGGAAGGGCACCTTCTGCAGCAGCTCATCGCCGATCTCCAGGAAGGGTTGGAAGAGGTAGCTGCTGGCGAGCCACCCGGCCACGGTGATGATGGCCAGCAGGGTCAGCAGGCCCAGGCCGGGGATGTCCACCTCGATGATGCCGTCCAGGAAGGACAGGGCCTGCCACCCGGCCCAGCCGATCACGGTGACGGGCACCAGCAGCAGCAGGCCGCGAAAGAAGTAGCCGAGGAGGATCCGTCCGATACCGGGTGGGCGCATGGGGGTCGGTGCAGTGGGCAAATGTAGCCGGCGCCGGCCTCAGCGTACGGGTCGTGGACCTCCGGCCCGGGTCCCCCCTCCCTCCGGCGCCACACGCACCACCACGTTGCCGATCTTCTCGCCGGTCTCCACGTAGCGGTGGGCCTCCACCATCGTGTCGAAGTCCACCACGCGATCGATCAGCGGGCGCAAGGTGCCGGCCTCGGCCATGCGGCGGAAGTGCGCCACGTCCGCCGCGTTGATCGCGGGGATCGGGAAGCGCACGTGCGGCCCCTTGCGCAGGCCGCCGATCAATGCCAGGAAGACGTTCTCTCCGCGCGGGCCCAGCTCGGTGCTGATGTAACAGCCGTCGCGGGCGAGCAGGTGCTTGCACAGCTTGAAGCGGCTTTTGCCCACCGCATCGAACACCAGGTCGTACGGACCGGGCAGCGTACGGAAGTCGGTGGTGAGGCGATCGATCACCGCATGCGCACCGAGCGCACGCACCCGCTCCACGTGGGGCGTGGCACACACGGCGGTGACCGTGGCGCCCATGGACACCGCGAGCTGCACCGCGCCTGAGCCGATGGCCCCCGTGGCACCGTTGACCAGCACCTGGCTGCCGGCCCCGATGCGCGCGGCCTTCAGGTTCCCCCACGCATAGTGGACGCCCTCGGTCAATGGCGCGGCCTCGATGCACGACCACCCATCGGGCAGCAGGGCCACGGCACCATAAGCGGGCGTGGTCATGTACGCAGCGTGCGCGCCGAAGCGGCCATCGTCGTAACCGAACACGCGGTCGCCCACCTGGAAGCGCTCCACTTCCGCCCCCACGGCCGCCACCTCGCCTGCGAACTCGCAGCCCAGCACGGGCCGCTTCGGCCGGAACAGCCCGCTGAACAGGCGGCTCACCACGTATTCCGCCGACCGGAAACCGCAGTCGGTGCGGTTCACCGTGGTGGCATGCACGTGCACCAGGATGTCCTTCGGGCCGGGCACCGGCACGGGAAGTTCCTCCAGCCGCAGCACCTCGGGCGGGCCGTAGCGGCGGTAGGTCCACGCCGGCATGCGGGCGGGGACGGGCGAAAGGGCCGGCATGGGGCAAAGGTGGGGCGGCAGGGTTGCGGGAATGTTAGGGCGGGGCGATCGGGCCAGGGAATGCGCCGATACCTCCGTCCGGCCAAATTCTTCCGCGATGACCACAGGGCATGCCCCACCGGTCACCTGGCGGACCTGCATATCAGCGACCGCGAGAACCTGCACGGGAAAGCTCCACTCCGCCCTTTCCTCCGCTCACTGCACGATCAGCCGCTGTTGCGCGATCAGGCGGTCGGCTCCCAGCAGTTGCACGAGATACATGCCCGCATGGGGCAGCCTGAACGTGGCCGATCCCTGGACCTCTCGTTCCAACACGGTACGACCACTTCCATCCAAGACCCGCAACCATCCTTGGGCCATTGCGGGTGCCGCCGTTACCATGAACGGCGCACCGGCCTCGACCGGGGAAGGGGACACCCACAGGACCGTTTCCGCGCCCATCTCGTGGATGCCGGTGGACAGCGCGCATTGCGCATACAGCGGGTTGAGCCAGAAGATCGGCGGCGGGGGCGGCGGCTCCGGCATGGGGAAGATGTTCTCCTGGTAGCAGCGAAGTCCGGTGAAGATCTCCGCGTCGCACGCCCCGAAGGCCCACGTGAAGGGCGCGCTTCCGCCCAATTGCTCCGTGATCACCCCGCCCAGCGGACAGTACAGGGTGTTCTGCCGGGAGGTTTGGCCCACCGTGAGCGTGCGCAGCACGGAGCCGCCGATGACCACATGGCCCGTATCGGAAACGGTCCAGTCGAGCGTGTCCGACGCGCCGCCCTGGCCGATCGGCGTGGACCAGGTATCACCCGGCACCGCGTTCCATCGGAACAACAGGTGGAACTGCTGTTGGTCTTCGTTGAAATAGAAGGTGGAGTCGTTCGATGTGCTGAGGTGATCCACGACTTCATGGCATCCGAACCAGCCTTCCGTAGTGGTCACCCGGCTGCAGGTCCGGCCTTGCAGCACCGTGTCGGAAACCACTTGGTACACCGCTATCGTACTGTCCGGTCCGCCGAAGTGTCCCTGCATGTAGGTCCATTGCGCGCCCACGGGGGCGAAGGGTGTTTGCGCCTGCAAGGCAACAGCGAACAACGAGAAAACCGGGAGCAATAGGTTCCGCATGGATGAAGATGGGTGAAGGTATATCAGTAGGACAATGGCCTGGCGGCGAACGCTGCCTGGGGGGAAGGCCGCGCCAATATGCGGCACTCCTGCCGTAGCCCCCCCTCACAACTCCCCCACCAACTTCCTTGCCTCCGCAAGCGTGAACGCCCCTTCCACCTTCCGCTTGTCGAACACCATGAAATAGCGGAACTCCGTGCCGGAGAGCTGTTGCCACTCGCGGCCGAGACGCGCTTTCGCCTCGCTGTCGCTGTTGTCGCGGTCGTCGCCCTTGGCCTCGATCAACAGGATCTTCCCGCCCTTGGTGCCGAGGATGAAATCCGGATAGTGCCTGTACTTGAAGCCGTTCAGCGGAAAACCCTTGCCGCGCGTGAGGTTGCGGTGCCACCACGCGATGTTCGGCAGCCCGCCGAGCTGCTGCACCACCTTCGATTCGAACTCGCCCATTGCGCCTTCGCGTTCGTAGAGCGAACCGGCCAGCGGCGGCGCCAGTTCACCGGGCACCAGCATCCGCTTGAAGCCCCACAGCGCCTCGGTGCGGATGGTGCCGAGCTGCACCTTGTCCCTGAACGTCGCCTCGGCATGCGCATCGGCCAGGGCGCGCACCTTCTGGCGGATCAGCGCCGCGTACTTCGGCTTCTGCACGATCGCATCCTTGATCCGCTCGCCGTCCCAGTCGGCCATCACGCGCTTGATGTAGGCCACCAGGTGCTGGTCCGCGATCGGGGGCACGCCGCCCACGGCCTGCATCAGCCCATGGGCCACGTCACCGATGCGGCTCTCGTGCGGCTTGCTCAACAGGTACTGCACCTGCGGATCGTTCAGCAGGTGGCCGCTGATGCGCGTGATCGCGATCGGCAAACTGGTGCTGGTCTGGCCGGTCACGTCGATGCTCGCCAGTTCGGGATCCACAGCGTCGAAGTCGATCTTGGTGTCCTCCTTCGCCAGATCGAAACCGTGCAACAGCAACTCCTGGCTTAGCGGCTGCCAACTTTCCGCTTCGCCGGTGAAGAGCGAGCCCGGCACCTTCACCACGAACTGCGGCAGTTTCAGTTTGCGCACGTGCTTGGCGTGCTCCTCGCGCATGGGCTGTCCTTTCACTTTGTCGGGCATTTCGGTGAGCATGGGGTCTTCGCCTTCGGTGTCCGCCGCGTTGATCTTGTCTTGCAGTGCCTTGCTCTCCGCTGCGGCGGTGGCGGCGATCGCTTCCACCTGCGAGCCGGGTGCGGGCTGCATGCCTTCGGGGTCATACGGCACACGGGTGGTATCGATCTCGTCGCCATCGAAGTCCAGTTCGGGCGGTGCCGTGGTGTCCGGTGGCGGTGCCGTTGAAAGATCCTCGGCGCGGTAGTCGTGCTCGCTGAATCCGCTTTGTTGCAGACCCCTCACGATGCTCTCCAGCGTGGCTTGGAACTTCGTGCTGGCGGTGAGCACGTAGCTCATGTTCAGCAGTTCGTGCTGGTGCGCGCTCACGTAGGGCAGGCGCAGCACGCGGCCGAGGATCTGCTCCACGTCCACCGCACTGCTGCGGTCGGCCAGCGAGGCGAGGATGTACGCGAACGGGCAGTCCCAGCCTTCCTTCAGCGCATTCACCGTGATGATGTAGCGCACCGGGCATTTCGGGTCCATCAGGTCCACGCCCTTCAGCTCATCCTTGCCGGCGGTCTTGATCTTGATCCGCGCTTCGGGGATCTTCAGCTTCAGCAGTTGCTGTTTCAGCTTCTCGAAGGTGGTGTTGTCGTCGCTGGTGCGCGGCTCGGCTTGGAACAGCACGATGGGCCGGATGTAGCGCCCGCCCGCCTTGTGCTGTTCGGTGGCCAGCACTTCCAGCTTGCGTTGCAGGTCCAGCGCGTTCTGCACCACCTCGGTCTTGTCGTGCAGGTTGTGTACGATCACCGGCAGCTTCACCATGTGCTCCTTCTTCAGCTCCAGCGCGGGCACCATGCTGATGATGTTGCTGTTCTCCTTCGGCGTGGCGGTAAGGTCCAGGATGAAGGCCGGGTTCAGGTCGGCCAGCATCTTCACGCTCAGCTCGCTCTCGGCGTTGTGGCTCTCGTCCACCACCACCACGGGCGTCAGGTGGCGGATCACGTTGATGGCCGCCGTGGGCTCGTGGTCCTTCAGCTGGTGCGCGTCATCGGTGAACACGTCCGCCCATGGCGCCAATTGCCCGTTCTCCTGAAAGACCTTGCGGTCCTCCTTGCGGCGGGCGCGCAGGCTGGCGAAGCTCATCACCACAATGGTGAGCTGGTCGCGCACGGCCACCGGGTTGAAGCCCGTGCCCTGCAGCAACGCGTCCTTCTCCAGCACGGCCACGCGGTTCTGGAACAGCAGGTTCAAGCGCTGGCGGTACGGATGCGAGGGATCGCTGAGGTTGCGCACCGTTTGTTGCAGCAGGTTGCTCCAAGGCACCAGCCACAGCACCACGCGCGGCAGGCTGGGCGAAGCGTTGTCGTAGATCGCCTTCAGTGCGTTGACGGCGATGAAGGTCTTGCCACCGGCCGTGGGCACCTTCACGCACAGGTGCGGCGCGGTGGGCACATTGTCCTGATAGGGCCGCATGCCGGTCCCGCTCAACGGGTTGTAGCGGCCCACCTTTTCCACCCAGATGCCATCGAATGCGGCGGCCTTGTCGCCCACGTGCATCAGCCTGCGCATGTAAGCGTTCAGGTCGTCGATCACGCGCTGCTGGTAGGGCTTGAGTTCCATGCGAATGCGGGGGAGAGGGTTATTGGTGGCTGGTAGTGGGTGATTGGTGACTGGTGATTGGTAGTTGGTGATTGGTGACTGGTGGTAGGGTGGTGCGTTCCGTTCACCAACGACTATTCACCATTCACCTCCTCGCATTTTCAGAACCGGCTGATATCCCTCGGGATTTTCTTGAAGGTGATGTGGTGCGCTTCCAGAAAGTGCTGCGGCAGGATGCAGTTGTCCGCATAGATCACATAATGCCCGGCCTTGGTCTTCAGCAGCGCCAGCGTGTCGTAGTCCAGCACGGTGAGGCGGTCCTGTTCGTACACGAAGTAGTAGGCGGTGCCTTCGTGCGTGCCAAGCAGGTAAGGCGTGTCGCGTTGTCGCTTCACGGTTACGCTCGAAGGGGCAACGGGGAGCTCCGTCCGCGTCTCCGTGTACCACACGTATTCCCTGATCTTCTCCACGCCCACCGCTTCGTTCAGGTTGTGGTGCTCATCAAAGAGGCGCGACCCCAGCGTGTAGAAGTCGAACGTGCCGCCGGTGCCTTCCACGGCCTTCTTGCCTTCGCCGTAACCGTTGATCACGCGCTTCACGCGCTCTGCGGTGATGGTCTCGGCGTAGTCCTCCATCTCCACCAGGATGAACTTGCGGTCGCCGCCGTCCTGTTTGTTCAGGTTCAGCACGGCATGGGCGGTGGTGCCGCTGCCAGCGAAGGAGTCTAGATAGATGCCGCTGCGGTCGTCCTCATCGTTCAGGATGAAGGAACACAGGTACTTGACCAACTCCGATGGCTTGGGGTTGTCGAAGGTCTTCTTCCCGAAGATGGCTACTTGCTCTGCGGTTCCATCCTGATTGAAGGGGCCGTTAGAT
>JAVFAQ010000028.1:0-14841 GCA_034002325.1 Flavobacteriales bacterium
GGAGCGGGGCGACCCCACGGCCTACGCGGACACCAACCGCTTCTACATGAACACGCGGGGCTTCCGCATCGCCGGCGACCTGGGCCGGGTGTCGTTCCAGACGATGTTCCACGAGACCCAGGCGATCATGCCGGGCTACATCTTCTGGCACGGCTACACCGAGGGCGTGCTCATCGGCCACGGCCGCACCAAGTTCAACGACGGCCGCAAGTTCGATGCGGGCTTCTCCCAGGGCAACGTGTCGTACAGCCCCACGGACCACATCAACATCCAGCTGGGCCACGGCCGGCACTTCGTGGGGCACGGCCACCGCTCCATGCTGCTGAGCGACCACGCCATGGACGCGCCCTACCTGAAGTTCAGCTTCCTGGCCATGCAGGGGCGCCTGCAGTACAGCACCTGGCACACCAAGCTCATGCACCGCCTGCGCGAGGCCGACCGCCTGCCCACGGGCGACGCCAACGAGGCCCTGTTCCGCTGGATGCGCGCCCGCTTCAACCATTTGTCCGTGCATCTGGGCCGTGCCCAGCTGGGGCTCTTCGAGGCCACCATCTACCGCAACATCACCAGCGAGGGCGTGCGGCCCTTCGACGTGCAGGAGCTCAACCCGGTGATCGGCATCAACACCGCGATGAACGGCTTCGACGGCGAGCGCAAGACCCTGGTGGGGGCCGACCTGCGGGTGAAGCTGATGGACAAGCTGTACATGTACGGCCAATGGGCCACCGACCGCCCCGGCGAGCGGCAGGCGTGGCAGGCGGGCCTGCGCGTGTTCGACCTGCTGCGCAAGGACCTGCACGTGCAGCTGGAGTACAACACCGCCGACCCCTACATGTACATGCACCAGCGCCCCACGCAGGCCTACATGCACGCCTCGCTGCCGCTGGCGCACCCCACGGGCACGGCCTTCAACGAGGTGGTGGCCATCGTGGAGCAGGGCTTCGGCCGACTGCGCCTGCAGGGCAAGGTGAACCTGGCCGCCCGGCAGCGCGACCCCGGCCCCGAGGCGAGCCTGGGCACCGACCTGCGCAAGCCCGACGAGCCGGCGGACCCGCCGTCGGAGCCCCGCACGGAGGAGCGCTTCTCGCTGGACGCCAACATCTCCTACCTGGTGAACCCCGTGAGCAACCTGCGCCTGGTGGGCGGTTTCATGCGCCGCGACGTGCAGGGCGGCGAGGACCGATTCAACTCCGGCCTGATCTATATCGCGGTGCGCACCGCTCTCTTCAACCGGTATCACGACTTTTGATCCCGCAACGTGAGGGAACACGACTACATACTCGTGCTGGGCTTCTTCACCGCGTTCACCGTGGTGATGCTCACCATGCCGTCGTTGATCAAGGTGGCGCGCATGAAGCACCTGGTGGACGAGCCGTCCGAGGAGCGCAAGCTGCATGCCCGCAGCGTGCCCACCATCGGCGGCATCATCATCTTCGCCGCGGTGATCTTCTCTTACGCCCTGTGGTTCCCGCCGGGGCGCCCGGTGGAGGACGCCGGCGCGGTGTACAAGCAGCTGTACCTGGCCATGGGCCATGCGTACGCCGACTTCAAGTACATCATCGCCGCCATGGTGCTGCTGTTCTTCATCGGGGTGAAGGACGACATCGTGGGCTTCTCGCCGGTGAAGAAATTGGTGGGGCACCTGCTGGTGGGCTACATCCTGGTGATGATGGCCGACATCCGCATCACCGACATGCAGGGCATCCTGGGCTTCTACGAGATCCCGGACTACGTGAGCATCGCCTTCTCCTTCTTCGTGTACGTGGTGCTGGTGAACGCCTTCAACCTGATCGACGGGGTGGACGGCCTGGCCGGCGGGGTGGGCCTGGTGGCGGCGCTGGCCTACGGGCTGTGGTTCTACTTCGCCGGCGACGTGCCCCTGGCGCTGCTGGCCTTCGTGCTGGCCGGCGCCCTGGTGGGCTTCCTCTTCTTCAACGTACACCCGGCGCGCATCTTCATGGGCGACAGCGGCTCGTTGATCATCGGCGCCATCCTCGCCGTACTGGCCATCAAGCTGGTGGAGCACGACACCGACCGCCTGCCCGTGTACCTGCGCCAGATCCCCTCGCCCATCTTCGCCATGGCCGTGGTGGCCTATCCGTTGGTGGACACCCTGCGCGTGTTCATCGTGCGCATCAGCCGCGGCCAGTCGCCCTTCGCCGCCGACCGCAACCACATCCACCACCGCCTGCTGGAGATCGGCTTCGGCCACCGCGGCACCGCGCGCATGCTCTACGCCTACGCGATCGCCATCATCGCCCTGAGCCTGATCACCCGCCGCTGGCACCCCAACGTGGGCCTGATGGTGCTGGGCTCCACCGCCTTCGTGCTGGCCATGCTGCCCTTCGTGCTGCCCAAGAACAACGACAAGGAATGAGGGTGTCGCTGGCCGTGTGCGTCGGCCTGCTGGGATCGGGGAGCCTGGCCCAGCCGGTGTTCATGCCCCTGAGCCGCGCCGTGGAACGCCCCTGGGCACCCGCGCTCCACGCCGCGGGCGCCGGGACCCATACCGCCATACGCCCCTACCGCCACGACGAGCTCGCCGCCCTGCCCGTGGCCGACAGCCTGCGGCCCACCGCCGTGCTGCCCGCCCTGGACCGCTGGAGCGGCCGCGCCACGCCCCGCACATGGCGCTGGGGCCCGCTGGCCGATGCCGTGGCCGGTGCCTCGTTCAACGAAGAGGACGTGATGAAGTACCGCGCCGGGCTGGGCTTCTGGGCACAGGCCGACGCCGGGAAGAACCTCTCCTTCCACCTCGATGCCCAGGGCTGGAGCGAACGCCTGCCCGACCACGTGGACGCCCTGGCATACGCCGCCCACGTGACGCCCGCCGAGGGCTACGCCTACCGCGACGGCCCGGACGTGCGCCACTTCGACGTGAACGGCCACGTGAGCTGGGACCCCGGCCGCTTCTTCAACATCACCGCAGGCCGCGGCCGCAACGCCTTCGGCGAGGGGCACCGCTCGCTCATGCTCTCCGACGGCACCTACGCCTACCCCTACCTGCGCATCACCACCACGGTGTGGAAGGTGCGCTACGTGAACCTCTTCGCCCGCATGAGCGACATCAGCGGCCACCGGGGCGACATCGGCACCGAGCAGGGCAAGTTCACCAGCATGCACTACCTCAGTTGGAACGTGCTGGACCGCCTGAACGTGGCCCTGTTCGAGGCCATCGTATGGAGCCCGGGCGACAGCCTGCACCCGCGCGGCTTCGACTTCAACTACGTGAACCCCATCATCTTCTACCGCCCGGTGGAATACCAGCAGGGCTCGCCGGACAACGCGCTGCTGGGCGCGGCCATCAACGTGAAGGTGGGCCGCAGCGGGCTGATCTATTCCCAGCTCGTGCTGGACGAGCTGCTGATGAAGGAGGTGCGCGCCGGCGACGGCTGGTACGCCAACAAGCAGGCCGTGCAGCTCGGCGTGGTGCTGCACGACGCCTTCCGCATGCGGGGCCTGCGATTGCGCGGGGAATGGAACTTCGTGCGGCCCTTCATGTACGCCCACGGCGACCCCGTGCAGAACTTCGCCCACTACGGCCAGCCGCTGGCGCACCCCTACGGCAGCAACTTCCAGGAGGCGGTCGCCCACGCCGGGCTGGACCGGGGGCGCTGGTCCTATGGCCTGCGTGCCAGCATGGCCTGGCTGGGCACGGACACCGACCGCAACTTCGGCAACGACATCTTCCGGCCGGACAACGACCGCGGCACGCTCGCCAACGGCCGTCCGCGCACGCACGGCTACCGCGTGGGCATGGGCCGCCTGCAGACCCTGTTCCACGGCGAGCTGAGCGCCGGCCTGCTCCTGGACCCCGCCACGGCCACCCGGCTTGAGGCCGCCTTCATGCTGCGCCACCACGCCATGGCCGGCGGCGCCGAGCACGTCACGGCCTTCGCCCGCCTGGGCCTGGTGTGCCATTTCCGCGAGCGCCACCCCGAGCAGGCCGTGCGCTACGTGCTGCCGTGACGGTGTGCGCGGGGGATCGTACTTTTGCCCGCCCCCTTCCCCCTCCGTCCTGGCCCGTCCGGAAACATACGCCCCCCACGCCGGCCCCCTCCCGTGGCTGCGCGACATCGCCGTGCTCTTCAAGCTGCGCCTGGCCTCCCTGGTGGTGGTCAGCGCCGTGCTGGGCTACCTGCTGGGCGTGCCCGAGGGCATGTTCGCCTGGCGCGGCCTGATCGGGCTGGTGGTGGCCGGCACCCTGCTCACCGGCGCCTCCAACGCGCTGAACCAGGTGCTGGAAGTGCGGCAGGACAGCCGCATGGAGCGCACCGCCGCACGCCCCCTGGTGCGCGGCAGCATGGGCCAGGCCGAGGCCGTGGCCCTGGCCTTCACCGCCGGCGGCGTGGGCACCCTGCTGCTGTGGATGCAGTTCGGCGCGCTCACCGGCATCCTCGGCTTCATCTCGCTCTTCATGTACGTGGCCCTGTACACGCCCATGAAGAAGCACAGTGCCTGGGCCGTGTTCGTGGGGGCCTTCCCCGGCGCCTTCCCGCCCATGCTGGGCTACGTGGCGGCCACCGGCACCTTCGGCCTGGTGCCCGGGCTGCTCTTCGCCATGCAGTTCATCTGGCAGTTCCCCCACTTCTGGGGCATCGCCTGGGTGCTGCACGACGACTATGCGCGGGCGGGCTACCACCTGCTGCCATCGCGCGGGGGGCGTGACCGCAGCAGCGCCTTCCTCATGTTCCTCTATGCCCTGTTCACCGTGCCCGTGGGCATCCTTCCCTGGGCCTTCGGCGTCACCGGCTGGGCGAGCATGGTGGTGGCCGTGCTGATGAGCCTGGTGATGGTGGTGCCCGCCTTCCGCTTGATCGGCTCCCTGGATCGCGCCCATGCCCGGCAGGTGATGTTCGCCAGTTTCCTTTACCTGCCGGTGGTGCAACTGGCCTACGTGCTGGACCGGCTATGAGCGGGCACGATCTCACCCCCGAAGAGGAGCGCGCCCGCGACTTCCGCTCGCGCCGCATGCTCACCTGGCTGATCGTCTTCGCCATCGTGATGTTCTTCGCGGGCCTCACCAGCGCCTACGTGGTGAGCGCCAGCGGCACCTATTGGATGCACGTGCGGGTGCCGGGCGCCTTCATGGTGAGCACCGTGGCCATCCTGCTCAGCAGCCTCACCGTGCAGCTGGCCCTGATGGCCGCGCGCCGCGGCCGGCGCCCGGTGGTGGCCCCGATGCTGGTGGCCACCCTGGCCCTGGGCGTGGTGTTCACCGTGTACCAGTTCAAGGGCTGGGAGGAGCTGGTGGCCAAGGGCAACCACTTGGTGGGCAAGCTGCTCGACGCCAAGGGCGAATACGGAACGGACTACACCATCACCAAGGGCGGCGAGGAGCTGGTGCTGGAGAACGGGGACTTCTACCGGCCCTCGGACGGCCCCTCGGCGCGCCCGCTCAACGCCGAGATGGCCGAGCATCGCAACACCTCCAGCTCCTACTTCTACGTGCTCACCGCCGCCCACCTGGGCCACCTGTTCTTCGGGCTGGTCTCCTTGGTGGTGATGATCGTGATGGCCCTGCTGGGGCGGTACACGCGTGAAGCGCACGCCGGCCTGTGGGCGGGCGCCGTGTATTGGCATTTCCTGGGCGGCCTCTGGGTCTATTTGTACTTGTTCTTGGCCGTCTTTCATTAACATTGCCCCGCGAAATCAGGCTCATGGCAGGAGAAGCGACCAAAGCGATCGACAACGACGTCCTGTGGGGCGGCGGACGCTCACCGTTCAGCATCAGCTACGGGAAGATGATGATGTGGTTCTTCCTGGTGTCCGATGCCCTTACGTTCACCGGCTTCCTGGCCGCCTTCGGCTTCGCGCGCCACAGCTCGTTGGAGCCCTGGCCCATCGGCGAGGAGGTGTTCCGCGCGCTGCCGGGCCTCACCGGGAGCTACCCGCTGATCTACGTGGCGCTGATGACCAGCATCCTGATCTTCAGCTCGGTGACCATGGTGCTGGCCGTGGAGGCGGGCCACCGCATGGACAAGAAGGGCGTGATCAAGTGGCTCTTCCTCACGGTGCTGGGCGGCCTGTTCTTCGTGGGCTCGCAGGCGTGGGAGTGGAGCCACTTCATCCATGGCAGCGGCGGCTACATCACCACCCCCACGGGCGCCAAGTACTGGGTGCAGAACGACGAGCACGACACGAAGGACCCGGTGAACGCCACCAACTTCAGGCTGGTGCCGGCCCAGGCGGGCCACTACCTGATGGCCGACACGGTGCCCGGCACCAACGGCCAGGAGCGCTTCCCGCCGGTGGTGGGCGAGGAGGCCAAGCGGATCTGGGACAGCCGGGTGACGTACATCGACGGGGCCAACATGACCCGCAACGAGTACGGCCCCGTGCAGTACGGCAACTTCTTCTTCTTCGTCACCGGCTTCCACGGCTTCCACGTGTCCATCGGGGTGATCATCAACCTGGTGGTGCTGATCATGGTGATCAAGGGCGTGTACCACCGCCGCGGGCACTATGAGATGGTGGAGAAGGCCGGCCTTTACTGGCACTTCGTGGACCTGGTGTGGGTGTTCGTCTTCACCTTCTTCTACCTGATCTGACCAACGCCTCCGCCGGGCCACGGCGGTCCAAGAGATGCAACGCGACGACATCATCGAGTACAGCCTGGACACCCACCACAGTGAGGAGGCCGGGCGGGCCATCCGCCGCAAGATCTGGCGCATCACCCTGCTGCTGGCCGTGGTGACCGCCATCGAGGTGGCCGTGGGCGCCTATTGGAAGGAGTGGTTCCCCGGGCACTGGAACGTGGTGCGCGTCTGCTTCATCATCCTCACCATGATCAAGGCCGGCTACATCGTGGCCGTGTTCATGCACCTGGGCGAGGAGCGGCGCAACATCCGCGCGATCATCCTGCTGCCCTACGCGCTGTTCGTCTTCTACCTCGTCTGGGTCGCCATCTGGGAGTCCAACTACGTCAACTGGCTGTGGACGACCTTCCTTTGAAACGGGTGCATGCCCCGGCCAGCCCGCGCCGCAAATGGCTGCTGCTGGGGGGCATCGCCTTGTTCGTGGCCTCGCTCTTCATCTTCTTCTCCCCCTACCTCGGGCTGGTGAAGCACCGCTTCGTCTTCCTGCCCTATTACGGCCCGAAGGAGACCGTGCTGGTGGAGCGCGACGGTGCATCGGTGGTGGACACCCTGTACCACACCGTGCCGCCCTTCCGGTTCATCGGCATCGACGGCCGCCCCTTCACCGACGGCCATACCGAGGGCAAGATCACCGTGGTCGATTTCTTCTTCACCCGCTGCACCACCATCTGCCCCCGCATGAAGGTGCAGCTGCAGCAGCTCCAACTGAAGCTCAACGACGACGCTTACGACGATGTGCTGATCCTGAGCCATACCGTGGACCCCGAGCACGACACGCCCGAAGTGCTCGCCGGGCACGCGCGCAAGCTGCAGGCCGACACCGCCCGGTGGAAGTTCCTCACCGGCCCCAAGGAGGCCCTCTACCGCCAGGGCAGCGAGGGCTACCTGCTGGCGGCCAAGGAGGACGTGCTGGCCCCCGACGGCTTCCTGCACAGTGAGCAGTTCGTGCTGGTGGACCGCGGCCGGCACATCCGCGGCATGTACGACGGCACCACCGCCGAGGGCATGAACGCCCTGGCCGCCGACCTGAAGATGCTGCTGAAGGAGGAAAGGATCAAGGCCGCCGAGGCCGAACGCGCACGGCGCCGATGACCGATCTCCGCCCCGACGCCATGATCGCCGTGCCCGAACGCCCCGCCAAACGGTGGATATGGGCCTTCTCCACCATCGTGTTCCTGGCCGTGGTGGTGCTGGAGCGCGTGCAGGTGCCCACTTCGGGCACGTGGGACGTGCATGTGTTCGCGCGGGTCAACGCCGTGATCAACAGCGTGGTGAGCGTGCTGCTGCTGGTGGGCCTGTTCACCGCGAAGGCCGGCCGCTGGAGCGCGCACCGGGCGGCCATGCTCGGGGCCATCGGCCTGTCGGTGCTCTTCCTGGTGTCCTACATCACCCACCACCTCTTCGCCGGCAGCACCACGCACGGCGGCACGGGCGTCATCAAGGTGGTCTACTACGTGCTGCTTGCCCTGCACATCGTGCTGGCCGCCGGCTCGCTGCCCTTCATCCTGCTCACCGCCTACCGGTCGCTCTCCGCGAAATGGCCGCAGCACCGGAAGCTGGCGCGGCGGGTGTGGCCCGTCTGGTTCTTCGTGAGCGTGAGCGGCGTACTGGTGTACCTGATGATCAGCCCGTACTACTGAGGGTCCGTGCGCCCGGTGCGGCACCTGCCGGACGCATCGCCGTCGCCGGCCTACATTTGCCCCATGCTCCGCTGGCCCGTGGTCCTTCTGCTCGCCTTCGCCGTCCTGTTTCCGGCCGATGCCATTGCGCAGGGCTGCTCCATGTGCAAGGCGGTGGTGACCACCGGTGAAAGCGGCGTCTTCGGCGGGGAGCAGGGCATCGGCCAAGGGCTCAATGCGGGCATCCTCTACCTCATGGCCGTGCCCTACCTGCTGATCTTCCTGTTCTTCGGAAGGCGCATCGTGGCCTTCTTCAAGGAGATGGCCCGCGCACAGGGCTGAGCGCCGCCGGCCGGGGCAAGCCCCGCTACTTCCGCCAGTAATTGTTCGCCGCCGCCACCGTCTGGAAATGGATGGCGATCACCTGCGAGGCCGCCGTCAGGGCGTTGGCATCGTTGGCGTAGGCGGGCCGCAGCTTGTGCAGCACTTCGGGGTCGGGCTGGGTGTACTTCACGCCACGGCGGCTCAGGGTGATGGCCAGCTCGAAGCCTTCCTGCGGGGTGGCGGTGATCAGGGACGGAAGCCAAGTGTCGCTCATGGTATCAATGGTCCTTTGGTGCGGTCCGCGGCAAGGTACAATGGCCTGTCCGGCGCGGGGCCATGGCGCACCAACGACGGAGGCGCATGGCCTGGCCCCCGTCGGTCGTCCGATGCTTCCGGCCCGCACGTTGCGCGGCCGGTGGGCGTGCGCTCAGTGCCGGATCGCCAGCGGCTCCCGGAGCGCCACCTGGCCGGCCCGGTCGTACACCACGCACACGTAGGTGCCCGCCGGCACGCCGCTCACGTCCAACGAGCCGTTGGCCGCCGTGCTGCCGGAGAACATCAGGGCGCCCCGGGCATCGAGCAGCTGCACCCGGGCCATGCCGCCCATGCCCGGCACCATCGGGCGTACCCAGGTGTCAGCGGGGTTCGGTGCCAACACGCCCTCGTCCGCCTGGGCCTGGTCCTCCACCCCGGTGGCGTCCGAAACGATGATCCGCCCCTTCATGCCCATGCTGGCGTGCGGGGTGCAGACATAGTAGATCGTGCCCGCCTCGGCGAGCGTGAACGTGTGCTCACCGGCGTTGAAGGCGTACCCGCCGTTCGGGGTGCTGCCGTTGGCGTTCCAGGTGGCCTCGCTCACCTCGGTGAAGGTGTGCGTCTGCGCGATCATCAAGTGGATGTCGTCGCCCACCAGCGCCTCCACCAGGTCCGGTTGGAAGGTGTTGCCCACCGTGGCGATCATGTGGGTGGCCTGGGCGTGGGCCGGGCGGGGCATGGCGGCAGCCGCCGCGATGACCAGGATGGAAGGAAGTACCGTTGCTTTCATGGGAGAGGTGTTTGGGGGTAGGACGAACGCTACCCCTTCCGCCGTTCCTTCCCAGGTCCTGTTCGTCCGGTCGTTACCTTCGCACCGCGTTCTTTCTTCCGGCACCATGCCGGAGCGCTTATCCAGAAAGGCGGAGGGACTGGCCCTGCGAAGCCTTGGCGACCGTCCGGTGGGAGACCATCAGGCAGGTGCCAAATCCAGCTCCGGAACGTTCCGGGGAAAGATGAGCCGAGATCAGGAAGCAGCGTTCCCCGCGAACATTGATGCCTCATCCGGAACATCGGGTGGGGCTTTTGCCTTTCTGGTGGTGAAAATGGTGAAAAGGGTGAAAGTGGTGAGGAAGTGGGCCACGGAGCACTGCTGCTTTCTCACCATTCTCTCCACCCTCACCATTCTCACCGCATTCGCATCCGGAAAGCACCGACATCCCTGAACCAATGACCCCATTAGAACGCATCGCCGCCCAACGCATCCTGATCCTCGACGGCGCCATGGGCACCATGATCCAGCGGCTCAAGCTGAAGGAGGAGGACTTCCGGCCGCCCGGCATGGAACAGCATGAGGTGCTGCTGCAAGGCAACAACGACCTGCTCTCGCTGTCGCGGCCCGAGGCCATCACGCGCATCCATGAGCAATACCTGGAGGCCGGTGCGGACATCATCGAGACCAACACCTTCAGCGGGACCTCCATCGCACAGGCCGAGCACAAGTGCGCACACCTGGTGCGCGAGATCAACCTGCGGTCCGCGCAGTTGGCCAAGGCGGCCTGCGAGAAGTTCACCGCGAAGGACCCCGGCAAGCCACGCTTCGTGGCCGGTGCCATCGGCCCCACCAACCGCACGGCCTCGCTCAGCCCCGACGTGAACGATCCCGGTTTCCGGGCCGTCACCTTTGATGAGCTGGTGGTGGCCTATGCCGAGCAAGTGGACGCGCTGATGGAAGGCGGCGTGGACCTGCTGCTGGTGGAGACCATCTTCGACACGCTCAACGCCAAGGCCGCCTTCTTCGCCATCGAGGACGTCTTCGACCAGCGCGGCACCCGCCTTCCGTTGATGTGCAGCGTCACCATCACCGATGCCAGCGGGCGCACCCTCAGCGGCCAGACCATCGACGCCTTCCTGATCAGCATGGGGCACGTGCCGCTCTTCAGCATCGGCCTGAACTGCGCGCTGGGCGCGGCCCAGATGCGGCCCTACCTGCAAGTGCTCGCGGAACAGGCACCCTGCCTGGTGAGCATCTACCCCAACGCCGGCCTGCCCGACCAAATGGGCGAGTACCGCGAAACGCCGGAAGTGACCGCGCGCTTGGTGGGCGAGTTCATGAAGGACGGATTAGTGAACATCGTGGGCGGCTGCTGTGGGACCACGCCCGAGCATATCGCGGCGCTGGCAGAAGAAGCCAAGCGGCATGCACCACGCCTGTTGGCAGCACCTGCAGCGTCGACCCACGGGGTCGACCGATGAACATGATGACAGGCATGCGCGAACAGGTTGTTGGTTCTTTGGGCGTGCCCCTCGGCCAAATGCGCCTCGGGTCGCGCTTTCCGCTGTACTCCTCGCCCGCCTGCCTGCCGGTCAGGCAGGTTCCTCGCTGCGGGGTGCCGCTGCAATTGCTCACGCGAATGGTCTCTATTGAAACAATGTGTTGGAACTTTGAGCTGGTGTGCTGGTCGGATCGGTCGCCACAGTGCGTATCATGCCATTCCAACACTTGACAGGAAAGATGCCAAGGGCTATCAGTCTGTTCGCAGGTGCCGGCGGGTGCTCCCTCGGCTTCAAACAGGCTGGTTACGACATCGTATTCGCTACCGACTTTGACCAAGCGGCCATGGACACCTATGCGCTCAATTTCGCCGGAGCGAACATCGCCTGCGCGGAC
This sequence comes from Flavobacteriales bacterium, assembly GCA_034002325.1. Lineage (GTDB taxonomy): Bacteria > Bacteroidota > Bacteroidia > Flavobacteriales_F > PHOS-HE28 > PHOS-HE28. The sequence goes on from JAVFAQ010000028.1 coordinate 11,466, forward strand.
ATCCGCGACCTGGACTTCGGGCAGTTGTTGCGCAAGCTCGGCCTTAAGCCCGGCGAGCTTGACGTGCTCATCGGCGGGCCGCCCTGCCAAGGCTTCAGCACGGCCGGGCCGCGCTTCTGGGACGACCCCCGCAACCACCTGCTGAAGCAGTACGTGCGCGCCATTGAGGTGATCCGCCCCAAGTGGCTGATGATGGAGAACGTGGAGGGGCTGCTCACCACCAAGGCGGGTGAGTACGTGATGGAAGTGGTGCGGGCCTTCGTGCGGCTCGGCTACCGCGTGCGGCTGGAAAAGGTCTATGCGCACGAGTACGGCGTTCCGCAGCGGCGCAAGCGCGTGATCGTCGTGGGGAACAGGCTGGGGCGCGATTTCGCGTTCCCCGCGCCCGTCATGGCATCGCACGGCCGCATCTTCCGCAAGGGCGGGATCACCTTGGCGCAAGCGCTTCACGGCTTGCCCAAGCCTGCTGCCGAGAACGGGCCGGTGGGTTACGACGCGGAGATGCGCGGGCACTGGGCCGAACGGTTGGCCAGCGACAGCGGACTTGTCACGGACCATTTCGCGCCAGCGGTTGACGCACTGCAACAGCAACGCATCTCCGCATTGGGGCCGGGGCAGACCATGAAAGACCTGCCCGCGCACCTGCAACACCCCAGCTTCCAGAAGCGCGCGAACAGAAGGGTGATGGACGGAACGCCGTCCGAGAAGCGCGGCGGATCACCATCGGGCCTGAAGCGATTGCTCGCTGACGAACCCTGCCTGACCATCACGGGAGCCGCCACGCGTGAGTTCATCCACCCGGTGGAGGATCGCACGCTGACCATGCGCGAAGCGGCCCGCGTGCAGACCTTCCCCGACGATTTCGTGTTCATCGGCAGCCAGTCCGACCGCATCCAGCAGATCGGCAACGCCATACCGCCCGTGCTTGCCAAGGTGTTCGCGGAGCACATCGCCGCACAGGGCTTCAGCCGCACGGCGCAGGAGGGCCAGGGCAAGTTCCTTGGCTTCCGCCTGACGCGATCGCAAGGACTGAGCCCGGCGCTGGAGCGCACGTCTCGCCTGTTGAGCGCCCTGCTCACGACCGCGAAGCAGCAACAATTTGCCTTTGAAGATGCCGGTTAGCCTCACGGTGAAGGATCTCTACAAGAAAGCCCGCTCACTCACGGGGGGATCTCCCGCTGTGAGGCTGGGCGAATCGGAGTTGTTTGCGCTGTTGCTGCTCATCTGCCGTGATCTGCGCTGGGCGCCGGAACGCATCGGCCTGCCGACCGCCGCATCCGCCGTTCCTGATCGGAACTACTACCTGATCCCGGAGAACTGGTTCCTGGGCCATGCGGACGCCCCCGATGCCACCGGGCTGCAAGAGGCGATCGAGGCGGCCCTCGCGATCGAGACGGACTTCGGCATGTACTTCTCCAACCTCTGTTCCCTGCACAAGCGGCGGTTGAAGTTCCGGCGCATCCTGGGCGCGCAGCCCAAGCCGACGATGGACCAGGTGGGCACGCGCGGGCTGTTGGAGTACGGCACTTATCCCGACCGCTTCCTCTTCAACTGGCTCGTGTGGCGCAAATGGATCTTCGACCTCGACAACCGTTCGGGCCAGGAAACGGGCTACCTGTTCGAGCCGGTCCTCACCCGCTGCCTCGGCGGGGAGGCCGTGGACGCCAAGTCATCGCCCGTGAAACGCATCGGTGAGAACGGTGAGCCGAAGAAGGAAGGTCGGCAGATCGACTGCTACGTGGAGGAGGAGAAGCTCGCCTACGAGTTCAAGATCCGATTGACGATCGCGGCGAGCGGCCAGGGCCGATGGGAAGAAGAGTTATCGTTTCCGAGGGAGTGCGTGGCCGCGGGGATCCGTCCTGTCCTGATCGTCTTGGACCCGACCACCTCAAATCGATTGGTGGAGCTGCGGGATCTCTTCATATCCCTGGGAGGGCTGGTATTCGTCGGTGAAGCGGCTTGGACCCATATCGGGGAACGGGCCGGTCACGTGATGGCGAGCTTCGTGGATCGCTACATCAAGCCGGCTTTGGAGGCAGCAAGCGATTTTGATACTTCCCGGTTTGACCCGATTGCCATGGCGTGGAACGATGATTCAGTGATTATCCGCATTGGGGAGGCGGAGCATCGCATCGACCGACCGATCGTCCCTACGGATGATTCGCCATGCTCTTGAACTGAAATGCCCGTCCCCACCTACTTCGGTCTCAATCCGCTCCGCAAGCTTGTTTGTTCGGGCGTGCCCCCGCCTCAAATGCAGGCGGGGTCGCGCTTTCCGCTGTACTCCTCGCTCGCCTGCCTGCCGGTCAGGCAGGTTCCTCGCTGCGGGGTGCCGCTGCAATTGCTCACGTGTGTGCTCCTCCTATTGTCGGTTTGCCTTACCGGTTGTGATCGGTCCATCCCCTTCGATAAGAGTGGCTGGCAAGAGAGGTACGATGGCGACTACCCGAAGCGGGATGCAATGGTCAAGGACCTATTGGACAATCAGAAGTTGACAGGACTCACCACACGTTCAATCACCGATTTCTTAGGCGAGGAGGATCATATTGAACTCCATGAAAAGCCAAAGTCGAGTGGCGTGAACTACATGAGCTATCAGGTCTTAAAGGACTTCGGATGGGACATTGACCCTGTTCACACAAAGTACCTCGTGATCGAGTTCAACGAAGATTCGATCGTGACGAAAGTGAATCTATTGGAATGGAAGCAGCGATGAATACACTCCTGAAGCAGGATCTCATTTACACATCCTCTGATTATCTGATTGTCTGATCAACATGCCCATCCCAACCTACTCCGGCCTCGAGCCCCTGCGCATCTTCCCGGGTTCCAACTTCGTCAACATCGGTGAGCGCACCAACGTCACCGGCAGCGCGCTGTTCCGGCGGTTGATCAAGGACGGTAACTACGAGGAGGCCGTGCGCGTGGCGCGGCAGCAGGTGGAGAACGGCGCGCAGGTCATCGACGTGAACCTCGACGAGGGGTTGATCGACGGCGTGGCCGCCATGCGCAAGTTCATCAACCTCATCGCCGCCGAGCCGGACATCGCGCGTGTGCCGGTGATGGTGGACAGCAGCAAGTTCGCCGTGATCGAGGCGGGCCTGAAATGCCTGCAAGGCAAGGGCATCGCCAACAGCATCAGCCTGAAGGAAGGGGAGGCCGAGTTCCTCGATCATGCCCGCACCGTGAAGCGCTTGGGCGCGGCGGTGGTGGTGATGTGCTTCGACGAGCAGGGCCAGGCCGACAACTACGAGCGCCGTATCGCCATCGCGCAGCGGCCCATGACCTGCTCACGCGGCAGGTGGGCTTCGCGCCGCACGACATCATCATCGACCCCAACATCCTCACCGTGGCCACCGGCCTGCCCGAGCACGAC
>JAVFAQ010000029.1:0-14826 GCA_034002325.1 Flavobacteriales bacterium
GCGTGTACATCGAGCCGATCACCTTCACCCGCATCGAGGACAAGAACGGCAACGCCATCCACGACGCCTACCCCCACACCTACGAGGCCCTGGACGAGCACACGGCCTACACCATGCTGAAGATGCTCAAGGGCGTGACCGACGGCGCCTACAACCCCAGCACCGGCAAGGTGGTGGGCACCGGCATGCGCCTGCGCATGAACTGGGGCAACCGGGCCAAGTACGGCAACATCAAATTCCCCACCGCAGGCAAGACCGGCACCACGCAGAACAACAGCGATGGCTGGTACCTCGGGATCACCCCCGACCTGGTGACCGGCGTGTGGACCGGCGCCGAGGACCGCAGCGTGCGCTTCAGCCGCACCGACCTGGGCCAGGGCGCCAACATGGCCCTGCCGATCTACGGCTATTACATGAACAAGGTCTACGCGGACAGCACCATCACCATCAGCACCGGCGATTTCGAGCGGCCGGCCGACCTGGACCCCGCCACCCTGGACTGCCGCCAGGGCCGGCCCGTGCTGGGCGCCCCGGAAGAGACACTGTGGGAGTAGGGGCTTCCGGCACGCCGCCTATCTTCGCCCGGACCCAAAGGACTTGCTGACGATGAACAAGGTGGTGGCCAACGCCGATGCGGCGCTCGACGGGATCCAGGACGACATGACCCTGATGGTGGGCGGCTTCGGGCTGTGCGGCATCCCGGAGAACCTGATCAACGCCCTGGTGCGCCGCGGCACCAAGGGGCTCACCTGCATCAGCAACAACGCCGGGGTGGACGACTTCGGCCTGGGCCTGCTGCTGAAGACCCGCCAGGTCCGCAAGATGATCAGCAGCTACGTGGGCGAGAACGCCGAGTTCGAGCGGCAGCTGCTCAGCGGCGAGCTCGAAGTGGAGCTGGTGCCCCAGGGCACCCTGGCCGAACGGTGCCGCGCGGGCGGTGCCGGCATCCCCGCCTTCTTCACCCCGGCCGGCTACGGCACCGAGGTGGCCGAAGGCAAGGAGGCCCGTGAGTTCAACGGCAAGATGCACGTGCTGGAAGAATGGCTGCGCGCCGACTTCGCCCTGGTGAAGGCCTGGAAGGGCGACCGCTTCGGCAACCTGGTGTACAAGCGCACCGCCCGCAACTTCAACCCCATGATGGCCATGGCCGGCAAGATCACCGTGGCCGAGGTGGAGCACTTGGTGGAGCCCGGCGAACTGGACCCCGACGCGGTGCACACCCCGGGCATCTTCGTGCAGCGCGTGTTCCAGGGCACGCACTACGAGAAGCGGATCGAACAGCGCACCGTGCGGGCGCGGTGAGCGGCGCGGAGGCGGGCACCATGGACCGGACCGGTACCCCCCGCCGCCTGTGGAGCGACCGCACCATCTACCTGCTGCTGGGCCTGCTGGTGCTGGTGTACCTGGCCTTCCGCGCGGCGCTGGTGCCGTGGGTGCATGATGAGTGCGCCTCGCTCTTCTGGTACGTGGAACGCGGCATCCATCTGCCCGGCCAGGCCCACGCCGATGCCAACAACCACTTCCTGAGCACCGCGATCGGTGTGGCGGCCCACAAGCTCCGGGGCCTCTCGCTCCTCGTGTCCCGCCTGGGGAGCTTGCTGGCCTGGCCCATCTACCTCTGGGCGGTGTACCGCATCGGCCTTGGGCTGAAGGACCGCACGGTGCGTTGGAGCGCATGGGTCGCGCTGCTGCTCTGCCCGTTCCTGCTCGACTTCTTCTCCCTCTTCCGCGGCTACGCCCTGCAGGTGGCCTTCTGGGCCGTGGCGATCGACGGTGGCCTGCGCTATGCGGCCGCCGCCCGCACGCGGCATCTGGTGCAGCTGCTCATGGCGCTCGTGCTGGCCAACGCCGCCGTGTTGTCGTTGGTGCCCGTGTGGGCGCTGATCGTGGCCGCGCTGGCCGTGCCCCCCGCGCTGCACTGGCTCCGCCATGACGAACGCCCCGCCACCGCGCCCGTGCTGGCCTGGGCCCTGCTCGGCGTGCTGCCGCTGTTCATCGCCACGCTGCTGTCGCTGGAGCTGCGCCGCGCGGGCCTGCTCTACCATGGCTCCACCGAAGGCTTCGTGGCCGTGACGGTGCGCTCCATCGTGCGGCTGTTGGTGGGCAACGGCGGCATGGCGGCGGCGTGGGCCGTGGTGGCGCTCGTGGCCATGGCGCTGGTGCAGGCCGTGCGCCGGCCGGTGAAGCCGGGCCCGCTGGTCTTGCTGGGCGCCCTGCTCGCGGCCGATGTGCTGGTGCGCATCGCGCTCGCGCAGGTGGCCGGCATCAACTACCCCGCCGACCGCGCCGGCCTCTACCTGGTGCCCCTGGCGATCCTGGTGGTGGCCTTCGCCGCCGACGCGGCCGCACCCCGTCTCGCCGTGCGCACCATCGCGCTGCTGGCCCTGTGGTTCCTGCCGCTGCGCACGCTCTACACCGCCAACATGGACCACACCCTGCTGTGGCCCGAGCAATCGGTGCCCGTGCGGTTCCTGCAGTACATCGCGGCCAAGCAGGAGGGCATGGGCCGCCCGGTGGTGATCGGCGCCTACCACCAATTGGGCCTGGCCCTGCCCTACGCCGCCCGTCTCCACGCCCTGCCCCTGGACATGCCGCACACCGACGGCTTCCCGCACGGCCCGCACGAGGTGCGCATCGTGGACGCCCGCTTCATCGACACGGCCTTGGTGGGCTTCCACGTGGTGGACCACGCGCCCGGGCCGGGCCTGTGGCTGCTGGAGGCCGACCGCCGCCTGCGCACGGCGATCTTCTCCCAACGAACCTTCCCCGCCACCGTCACCGATGATGCGTTCGTATGGATCTCACGGCAGGATACCGTGCGCCTGGGCGAGCCCGTCATGCTGCAGCTGGAATGCCGCATCACCGCCAGCGACGTGCCGGCCGACCTGCGCCTGGTGGCCACGGTGGACAGCGCCGGCATCGAGGTACACCGCATGGAAAAGCTGCTGGGCGCCATGCGGCCCGGATGGCACGATGACGTGCTGCACACCACGTTGTGCATGCCCGCCCGCCCCCATGCCGACCACCGCGACGTGTACCTGTGGAACCCGGGCGGGGCGCAGGTCGACGTGCGGCCGGTACACGTGAAAAGGCACCGCTTCCCCGCCTCGGTGCCGCATTGAGCGGGGCTTGGCACGCACCGCACCGGGCGCCCGCGCACCCACCTCGGCGGGCACCGTTATCTTCACCCGCCCCATGACCTGTTCCGCAGGCACAACCGAAGGCGACCATGGCATTGAACAAGGACCAGATGGCGAAGCGCATCGCCCGTGAACTGCGCGACGGCTACTACGTGAACCTCGGCATCGGCATCCCCACCCTGGTGGCCAACTACATCCCCGATGGCATCAACGTGGTGCTCCAGAGCGAGAACGGCATCCTGGGCATGGGGCCCTTCCCCTTCGCGGGCGAGGAGGACGCCGACCTGATCAATGCCGGCAAACAGACCGTGACCCTGCTGCCCGGCAGCAGCATCTTCGACAGCGCCACCAGCTTCGCCATGATCCGCGGGCAGCACGTGCAGCTCACCGTGCTGGGCGCCATGGAAGTGGCGGACAACGGCGACATCGCCAACTGGAAGATCCCCGGCAAGATGGTCAAGGGCATGGGCGGTGCCATGGACCTGGTGGCCAGCGCCCAGAACATCATCGTGGTGATGCTGCACACCAACAAGGCCGGTGAGAGCAAGTTGCTCAAGCAATGCTCCCTGCCGCTCACCGGCGTGCAATGCGTGAAGAAGGTGGTGACCGACCTCGGCGTGTTCGACATCACCCCCGACGGCTTCAAGCTGGTGGAGCGCGCCCCCGGGGTGAGCGTGGACGAGATCAGGGCCAAGACCGAAGGCCGCTTGGTGGTGGAAGGCGAGGTGCCCGAGATGGTGCTCTGACCCCCGGCCATGCAGCGCCTGCGATCACTCCCGTGGCGGCCGCTGCTGTACTACTTCCTCACCGGGCTGGTCCTGGTGCTGCCCGCCCTGTACAACACGGTGCCGCTGGTGTACAGCGACACGGGTACTTATCTGGTATCGGCCCGCACGCTGCTGCCCCCGGTGGACCGCACCATCGGGTACGGGCTCCTCATCCGGGCGGTGAACTGGCAGGCCACTTTATGGACCGTGGTGTTCTTCCAAGGCATGACGGCCAGCTGGCTCATCCACCGCACCATGATCACCCTGCTGCCCCGGCACGGGCGCGATCGGCGACTGCATTTGGTGGTGCTGGTGGTGCTGCTGTTGGTGAGCAGTTTGCCCTGGTACGCCAGCCAGATCATGCCCGATGTGCTCACCGGTCTTCTCGCCTTGTGCGTGTTCCTGCTGCTGTACGGGCGTGGCCTGGGCCGGACCGGCCCCGGCCTGTTGGTGGTGCTCACCTTCTTCTTCGCGATCGCGCACGTGAGCCATCTGCTGGTCCTGGTCGCCTTGGTGGTGGCGGTGGCCTTGGTTTCGCACCGCCGCCATTGGGGACCCACGCGCAAGACGTTTGCCCTGGTCGGCATGATCCCGGTGCTGGGCATCGCCTCGATCATGGGCTACAACGCATTCCATGGCCAGGGCGCCGTGCTCTCGCGCACATCGGACCTGTTCCTGGCCGGGCGCTTCATCGAATCCGGGGCCATGCACCTCCACCTGAAGCGCACCTGTGATGACACACCGGTGTTCCTGTGCCCGCATCGCGATTCGTTGGTGAACAACGCCGCGCATTTCGTGTGGTTGGAAGCCGGACCGCTGCGGCAGGGCGCCGACCTGGTGGCGGCCAACGACCGCGTGCGCCCGGTGGTGCGGGCCCTGCTCGCCGACCCGCGCAACTGGCCGTACCTGGCCTGGTCCGGCGCTTTGGGCACCGCGCAACAGCTGGTGCATGTGGATGTGGGGTCCGGCATCGTGGCCTATCGCGAAGAGAGCGCCCCCTGGTGGGTGATCTCTGAACACTACGCGCACGAGCTGCCGTTGTACATGACCAGCTTCCAGCAGCGCGGCGGCTGGAAATTCGACCGGACCAACCGCGTGAACTACCTGACCCTGGCGTTGAGCGTGCTGGCGATCGCGTGGTGGTGGCCCGCACGCCGGTCCGTGCGCTGGTGGAACTTCCTGTTCATCATGGTGGCGTTCACCGTGCTCAACGCCGCATGCACCGGCGCCCTGGCCAACGTGTACGAGCGCTTGCAGGCGCGCGTGACGTGGCTGCTGGTGCTGGCGGGGGTGCTGTTGGTGGTGCGGTGGTGGTCCCGGTCATTTACCGCACGCCGTGGTTCGCTCCGCCCGCTTCCTGTGGACCACCGAAGAACACCTGACGGGTCGCCCCCGGACCGCACATGAAATGGTTCTCGAACATGCCCGCACCGGGGCATGGCTGGTGGCCGGCCGTGCTGTTCGTGGTGGCGTGGGCGTGGGCGGCCAGCGCGGCAATGGACGCGAACAGGAGAATACCGGCATCGGACTGGCACTCCAACATGTGGGCGGACGCGAGCGGCTACTACGTCTATCTGCCGGGCACCTTCCACCATGGCATGCGGGCGGCAACATGGCCGACCGACGCGCCGGAGCGTGTGGGCCACGGCTTCCGGCTGGACACGGTTTCCGACCGGGTGATCACCAAGTACACCGCCGGGCCGGCCATCCTGCTGGTACCGTTCTATTTGATCGCCGAAGCGGCCACCGGCGGCAGCTCGATCGACGGGCTCACCCCCACCCACCAGCGCATGGTGGAGGTCGGGGGCGCCTTCTATTGGGCCTTGGCGGTAACCCTGCTCTTCATGGCCTTCATGCGCCGATGGCCCGCACCGGCATGGGTGCCCTTGGTGGCGCTGATGCTTACCTGCTGGGGCACCAATGTGATCTACTACGTGGTGCGCATGCCCATGTACTCCCATGTCCATTCCTTCTTCTGCGTGTCCGCAGCGCTGTGGGCCTTGCTGTCGGGCCTGGACGGAAAGCACGGCCGGTGGAAGAAGCTGGCATTCCATGCCGCATGCGCCATGATCTTGGTCATACGCCCCATTGATGCGGTGGCCGTGGCCGGGCTTTACGCATGGCTGTGGATGGACCAGCGCGCGGTGCTGCGCAGGCCGGGCTTCTGGGCCGCGCAGGCCCTCATCATGCTGCTTGTGGCCATGCCCCAGCTGGTCTATTGGAAGTTCGCGCACGGCAGTTGGGTGGTGTACAGCTATGGCGATGAGGGCTTCACGAACTGGCGATCGCCCGAACTGGCCAAGCTGCTCTTCGCCCCGGGCAATGGCTGGGTGCCCAATGCGCCCGCCGTCCTGCTCCTGCCCCTGGGGCTATGGAGCGCCTTCCGCCGGGAGAAATGGATGGCAGGGGTCGTCGGGGCCACATTGGGGGCCATCGTTTACTTGTGCGCATCATGGCACGTGTGGCACTTTGGCTGCTCGTACGGTGCGCGGCCATTGGTGCAGTACATGCCCTTCGTTGCCCTTGCACTCCATCTCTTCCTCATGGACCGCCGACCGGTACTGCTGCGGGTGCGCCAAGGTCTGTTGCCGATATTCCTGGTGCTGGCCTTCGTCACCTACCGGGCAGCGCTCCAGTTCGACATCTGCTATGCCTGGGAGCTTGGGCATTGGCGGTCCTTCATCCGCACCATCCTACTGGCTTTCTTCGGAAAGAGCGAATTTTGAACGCCCATGGAAATGGTGCTCCCCTTCTGACCCCATCACATGCTTATCGGCACCCTCTCCATCATCATCCCCGCCTACAACGAGGAGCGCACCATCCACTTGATCCTGGACAAGGTGCGCGATGTGCGGCTGCGCGACGACATCGGCAAGGAGGTGATCATCGTGAACGACGGATCCACCGATGGCACCGTGGCCGCCGTGGAGAAATACATGGCCGCCAACCCCGGCATGGGCATCCGCTTCATCCAGCAGCCGCACAACATGGGCAAGGGCGCGGCGATCCACCGGGGCATCAAGGAGGCCACCGGCGAATACCTCATCGTCCAGGACGCCGACCTGGAATACGACCCGCGTGAATACAACGACCTGCTGCGCCCGGTGGTGGAAGGTTTCGCCGATGTGGTGTACGGCTCGCGCTTCATGGGCCACCACCCGCACCGCATTCTCTTCTTCTGGCATAGCATCGGGAACAAATTCCTGACACAGCTCTCCAACGCGTTCAACAACTTGAACCTGACGGACATGGAGACGTGCTACAAGCTGATCCGCACGGACATCGCGCAGCGCCTTGTATTGAAGGAGAAGCGTTTCGGTTTCGAGCCGGAGGTGACCGCCAAGCTGGCCCGGGTGGCGGGCATCCGCATCTACGAAGTGGGCATCAGCTACTACGGCCGCACCTACGCGGAGGGCAAGAAGATCGGCTGGCGGGACGGTTTCCGGGCCATCTGGTGCATATTGAAGTACGGGTTGTGATGGGCATGAGGGCTGCGTTGGGCGTAGTGCTGATCGCCGGGCTGCTCCACGGATGCGGTGTGCCCAAGCCGGCCGAAGGTTTCGTGGGCATGCAGGATGGACGACTTGTGGTGCATGGCCGGCCGTTCTTCCCGATGGTGATGAATCATCAGGTGAACCTGGTGCATGACGGTGGGCGGATCTGGCCGGCCTCCTATTGCGGGTACAATCCGGGCGACCGCTACCGGTTCCAAACCCCGGACTCCGCAGCCACCCAGGTCCGGGCGGAGTTGGCCCTGATGCGCCAACAAGGGTTCAACACGGTCCGGATCACCGGCTTCACCGAGGGGCCCGTGTACCGGCCGGGAAGCGACCGACCCCTTTTGCGTGTGCGGGGCCCTGACAGCCGGGAGGATTCCCTGGACCTGGCCGAACCCGGTCTGCTGGACCGCTACCACGCTGCGGTGCGCACCTTCATGGACCTGGCGCGGGCCGAGGACATGCGGGTGATCCTGCTCACCACCATCCACGAGGACCGGCCGGGGTCGAAGGCGCATTTCACCGAGGTGGCGGACCTCCTTCGCAACGATACCATGGTGCTGGCCTTCGACCTGTTCAACGAGCCGCTCTACTTCGATGTGCCCGCCCGGGAGAAGGATGCCATCCACCGGATCGTGAAGGGCTGGCGGAAGCTGGCCGACCGCCACGCGCCGCACCACCTGATCACCATCGGCCTTACCGGCATCCGCGAGACCCACGCCTGGGACCCGCACATCCTCGACGTGGACTTCATCTCCTTCCACCCCTACGAGTACGAGCCGGACCAGGTGCTCAACGAGCTCCGGTGGTATGGCCGCCATGTGCGCATTCCATGGATGATCGGCGAGACCTCATTGCCGGCCGATGACGACTCGGTGAGCTTTGCGGACATGGCGGCTTTCGCCCGCCGCACGCTGGAACAGACCGTGGCCTGCGGCGGCATCGGCTACTCCTGGTGGCAGTTCAAGGACGTGGAATGGGGCCGGTTCCATTCGGACTTCATGGGCATGATGTCCATGACCGGCCATACCGATGTGCCCGGCCATCCCATCGGTGTGGAAGGCACCTTGAAGCCCGTGGCCGAGGTGTTCCGCACGTTCGATCCGACGGGGACGTACACCTGCGAAGACCTGCCCAACTATCTCAACTACTCGGGCCACCGTACGGCCCGCCTCACCGGCCGGCTGCTCAACGAGCGCGGTGGGCCGATCGAGGGCGGCGTGGTGTTGGCGTGGAACGAAGGGTTCTCGCATTCCTACCACACCACCTCCCGGGCCGATGGCACTTTCACCTTGGACGGTGACATGTACTTCTACCACTGGATCGCCTCGGCCAATGGCCATGAAATGGTGCGGGGCGGGTGCCCCGCCAGCGGGTTTCGCCGAGACACCACCGGTACCGCGAGCTTCGACCTGGGTGAGTTGCGGCTGGCACGGCTGCGCTACGGACGGCAACCTTGATCAGCGGACACCCTGCGGCAGCGGCTCCAAGCGAAATGTGATGGCGTGATGTGCGCTGTCCGCCCAGGCATGGAGCCTGCCGTCGTCGGCCGCGGCGACCCAACGGTCGTTGTCCGCACGCAACCGCACACCGCCCTCCTCCACCTCATCCAGTACGAACAGGCAGAAGTCGCCCGCCACCGGTGCGTCGGCCCGCAGGGACAGGTCGCCGTGGTCCAGGGTTGCTGCCACGAATCGGTCGTTCGTGGCCAATAACACACGGCGTCCTTCCTCCAGTTCGATGATCGTGAAGCAGGAGCCCAGATCGCCAGGGCCATCGGCCAAGGCGATCGTCCCACTGAACGGGTCACGCATGCGCACTTGCCGACCGGCCGCATCGGTGAGCACCACCTTCTCATGGCCCACCCACGGCAACCCCACGTTGTCCACGACCTCCACGGCCGCCGGCTCCACCCCGTTGCGACCCAACCAGTGCTGCAGTGTGGGACGGTCCATGTGATCGAAGAAGGCCATGAAGCCGTCCGGGTACGAACCCGTGTATGCGTTCACCACCGGTGCGCCCACCTGCTGGGCGGCGAGCATCGCGGATATGTTCGCAGCAATGGTGAGCTGGTGCTCGTCCTCATCGGGCATGGGCGGCCGTACCGGGCACCAGGCCATGGGGCCATCTGGCGTGGATCGCTGCTGTTGCATTTGCCATGCGATCCGGTCCACCTCCCTTTGGGACTGGAACTTGTCGAAGCGTCGGGTCCAGTCCATCTCGATCCGGTGGTCAAGGACCGTGGCCACGCTCAGCACGGCACCGATCGGCCACAGCACCCACCGGGGCCGGCGGACCGCCGCGACCGCATAGGACAAGAGAAGCACGAAGAAGAACGACTGCACCATGATGAAACGATCTATGGAGCGGAGGGCGGAGAAGCCGGGCAGGGCATAGACCACCCGATAGGTGTGGACCCCGGCCACGTTCAGGCACAACAAGATGGACAAGGCCCAGGCGATCAGCACCACCAGCATCCGTTGCCGCAGGGGCCAATTTGTCTTGCGCATCACCAGTATCCCTGCCACGGTAAGCACTCCGGCCCAGGCCACCGCGCCCATGAAGTGCATGTGGTGCCACCATTCGGGGAAGGCGAACTGGCTGTGCCATGCCAGGTCGCGCCAATTCAGTGCGGCCGGATCGGAGAAGAAGAACGAGATGGGCCGGGGGACACTATTGGCCACTTCAGAGAACGGCCGCATCCCCGTCTCATCGGACATGGCCATGTACGGCAGCATCAGCGGGGCGAGCAGGGCCGCCCCGGCCAGCACCGCGCCCGCCCCATGCCAGCGCCAGGACGCTCGCTTGATGCAGTGGGCCATTGCTCCACCACGCACGACCGCGAAGTGCGCCACGGTGAGCACCAGGAGACCATAAGCGAGAATGAACCCCAAGTAGATGCCGCACCAGAACTGGTACACGGTGGCCAGCACCGCCACATGCCACCAGCGCCCATGCCCGCCCTCCAACACCCGCCACCACCCGAGCAGCGCCAGCGGGATCATGAACCGCGGGTATACCTGCACATGGTTGAGGTGGCCGATCTGATGGATGCCGAACGCGAAGATGAAGGCACCGCATGCCGCGCCGATGGTGCTCCCCGTCCAGGTCTTCAACGCAAGGAACGCACACCAGAAATTGAGCGCGAAGAGTACCAGTATCCATAGCTGGAACGCGCTCTCCCGGCTCCAGCCCATGGCCCGGAACGCCGAATACACCGGCGCGGTGCCCAGCAGGTTGTCCGAACGCGCGATCACGTTCTTCTGCGGGTACATCATCGGCGCATCCCAATAGCTGTCCACACGGCCGGTGGCGTACGCGTGGAAGTGCTCCAGCACGTAGTTGTTGAAGCGGGCATCGCCCATGTCGCCCGGCACCAGGTTGCGCTCCGGGCCCAGCATGGCCAGCGGGAACGACCACATGCCCCAGAAGAACAAGATGAGGGCAATGAGCGTGCCCGCAAACCGATGCACGGCGGGCATGGTCCATGCCGGGGATATGAGGTTGCGCGGACTGCTCATGGTGCGGCCATGGGGTGGTGCTCAACGTTACGGCGAAGAACGATGCAGCCGCTCTCCGCGAACCGTGCGATCTCATGATAGCCCGTATGCATGTCCGCCGGATCGGATGGCAGCAGCAGGCGGAAATCCGCGGGTTCCAACGACCGGTCCCGTTCCCATCGACCCAGGACCTGCGATGCACCGGTCTGCTGGTAGAAGTTCCATGCGGGCTCGAATATCCAGTTGCCGCCCACGCTCGCCGGCGCTTGGCCCAAGGGGCGGGCCTCCAGATCGTGCAGCACGGCCTGGACAGCCTGCTTGTTGTTCACATCGAACTGCCATTCAAAGCTGCGGTACGGCCCGAAGCCACGCAGAAATGAAATGGAGGCATGGATCGCCACAAGCCCCAGGGTCAGATGGACGACCGGCCGGGCCCGTCCGCGCGCCAGTTCCGCCGCCAACAGGATGAACACCAGTGCGAACAATGGCACGAGGAACAATGCGAAGCGTTGGACCAACCGGTCCACACCGAACAGGAGATGCTGGAGCTCGGCGCCCAGGCAGCTCAGGAGCAGCATGGAGGTCACCACGAACAGCGCAGCGGTCCGCTTCGGCACCGGTCCCGGGCCTCCACGCCGATACCGCCGCACGAGAACAGCGACCGCGCCGACGGCCACGCACACGATGAGGACCTGCACGGCCTTGAACACCGCGCTCCCGTCCGGGTGGCCGGGGACCATGCTGCGGGCCCACGTGGCCACGGTGGTGCCATAGAAGTCGCCCTTCCCACCGAAGTCAAGCGTGTTCTGGGCCATGACATTGGTGATGGGCCCATGCAGCAGGGCGACGGCCAAGGCGCTCATCGCCAGATTCACGATCGTGCCTTTGGTGAGGGTGCCCCAGGTGGCGCCGCCCTCCCGGATCGATAGACCAGTGGCGATGGAATAGGTGATGATCCCGGCGATATGGGTGCCAAGCAGGGCGAAGCTTGCTGCCGATGCCAGGATGGAAGCCAAGTGGAAGAGCACCAGATGTCCCAGTTGGCGGGTGGTGATCGCCTTGTACAAGTGATGGACCGCCATCATCATGAAGCCGAACGAAAGACCATAGCCCCGGGCCAGTGTGAAGAACTCCATCACGTACGTGTTCCCGATCAGGAAAGGGTAGCCCAGGACGCACGGAACGAGGGGGAGGGCACGCAGGAACAAGGCGCCATGGACAAGGAACAGCACCAGGGCGAACAGGTTCGGTGCGCGCAAGGCCAGCTCGCTCGTGCCGAACCACTGTTCACTGACCTTCATGCCCAACGAGTTGAGAAGGTGGTTGTTCGTGAACGCGTCCGTGTGCTCCAGGATCTCGGCCACCGGGTACCGGGGGTAGTACATGTAACTGTAGCTCTCGTCATGGGTGAACGAGGCCACCGCCGCCCGATGCACCGCCATGCATGATACCACAAGACCACAGCAGAGAAGCCAGAGATCGCGCGACCGGGACGACAGCGATGATGCAATGGGCAAGGCCATCCGCCCAAAAGTAGATGCGCTCCCCGAACGCCGCCCTGCCGGCCGCGGTTACCTTGCGCCGCTTCGTCCAATGGCCGCTTCCGGTCACATACGGGCATCGGTCATGCGGGTCCCCTGGTCGTTCATCGCCACGATCGGCGTCGTGATCACGGCGCTCGCCATCGTCCTCTTCCTCCGCCTCTGGGAGCGGCACGACCGGGTTATCCAGGTCGACGTCCACGGCTACTACGCCTTCCTTCCGGCCCTGTTCATCTACGACGACATCCGGCTGGAGAAGAGCGACTACCGGGTGGTGGCGCCGGACGGCAGCGACCACTATTACTTCTGGCCCAACTTCACCCCGGAAGGGAAGAAGATCATCAAGTACCCCGTGGGCCTGGCCGTGCTCTACGCGCCCTTCTTCTTCATCGCGCATGCCATCGCCCCGCTGGTGGGCGCGCCGGCCACGGGCTTCTCCGTGCCCTACAAGGTGATGTTGCAGGTGGGCGGTGTGTGCTACCTGTTCCTGGGCCTGTGGCTGCTGCGGGCCTTCCTGCGCCGCATGGGCGTGGGCGAGGTCACCAACGCCATCGTCCTCCTGCTGGTGGGCATGGGCACCAATTTGCTGTGCTACGCCTCGCAGTCCGGGACCATGCCCCACGTGCATGGCTTCTTCCTGGTGGCGGCCTTCGCGCTGCTCACCGTGCGCTGGCATGAACGGCCCGCTTGGCGCGACACCGTGCTGCTCGGCCTCACCTTCGGGCTGATCACCCTGGTGCGGCCCACCAACGGGGTGGTGCTGTTCTTCTTCCTGTTGTTCGGCGTGCGGCGCATGCGCGACCTGCCCGTGCAGGCCGCGCACATGGCGCGCGCGTGGCCGCAGCTCACCACCATGGCCGGGCTGGCGCTGCTGGTATGGACGCCCCAGTTCCTGTACTGGCATGCCATCACCGGGCAGTACATCTACTACGCGTACCAGGACGAGGGCTTCTTCTTCACCCGTCCGCACCTGGTCGAAGGCCTGTTCGGTTTCCGGAAGGGATGGTTGGTGTACACGCCCATCATGGCGTTCGCGTTGGTGGGACTCCTGCTTCTACGGGGTCGCGCCGCCATGGCCCGGGCGGGGATCGTCGCGGTGACGATGGTCCACGTGTACATCACATTGAGCTGGTGGTGCTGGTGGTACGGCGGCACCTTCGGGCAGCGCGCCATGATCGAGATCTACCCCCTGCTGGCCCTGCCCCTGTGCGCGGTGGTGGACCGCGTGCGCGCCTGGGCCACCGGCGCGCGGATGGCCGCGACCGCGTTGGGGGCCTTCCTCATCCTGCTCAATGTGTTCCAGACCTACCAGTACGAGCTGGGCCTGCTGCACTATGATGCCATGACGCGCGAATTGTACTTCAAGCAGTTCGGCAAGGTGCTGCCGGTGGAAGGCTTCCACGACATGCTGGACCACCCCGATTACGAGCGGGCGCGGGCCACGGGGCGCTGATCTATGCGGCGGGCCGGCCGGCGATCTCCCCGATCTGCTCGAAGAACAGACGCCAGTGCCAGTCCGGGCCGCTCCACCACCAATCATAGCGCTGCACCAGCTCCAGGTTGAGGTGTACCAGCAGCAGCACCGCCAGGGCGAACACCGTGCGCCCCGCCACCGATCGGCGTTGGCCCCACACCATGCACCACGCCAGCGGGATCGCCAGCAACGCGTAGAGGTCCACGAAACCCCGGTGGCCGTACGACCCGCCCAGCCACCAGCACCACCATGCGCTGTACAGCACCAGACAGATCATGGTGAGCAGCAGGATGGTGCGCGCCGGCCGCACGCCCTGCCACGCCCGGCGCCCGAGCATCACCAGCACGGCGACCATCAGCGGGGTGTACACCAGCCAGCCGTTGCGCACGCTGAAGAGCACCAGGCCGGGCACCATCTTGTCGAACTCGAAGCGCTCATCCTTCAGGCCGTAGGTGAAGGTGATCGCATCGCCCGTCATGGCGTGCCAGTAGATCATCTGAAGCACCCAGGGCACCAGGCCCAGCACCAGGCCGGCGACCCATGCACGGGGGTGGGCCAGCAGGTTCCGGAAGAAGAGACGCACCCCTTCGCGTGAGCCGGCCGCCAGCAGGGGGAACAGCAGGCTGAAGACGTTCGTCTGGCGGATCAATACGATCAGCAGCCCGGAGGCGACCAACACGAACACGTGCACGGGCCGCGGTCCATCGAGCACGCGCAGGCCGCACCACGCGTAGAGGCCGATGAGCATGAACGAGAAGAGGTGCGACATGGTGGGTTCGTACACCAGGTACCGGAACAGGTTGGTGCCGGCGAACAATACCACCACGGCCAGCAGTGCGGGCATGGTGCCGCTGAAGCGCCGGGCCAGCTTGAAGGCCAGCACGCAGCCGATGCCCGCGTAGATGCC